>NZ_JBIRYZ010000003.1:61811-168764 GCF_044390325.1 Streptomyces sp. NPDC018964 | reverse complement strand
CCGGCGCGGAGCGGCCGGGGGGCCCGGGCGCCGCGCCGCGGGGGGGGGGGGGGGGGGGGGTGGGGGCGGCCGGGTGGGGGGGTTGGGGGGCGCTGCGCCCCCCCCGGCCGGAGGAAGCCGCCTTCCTCGACGTCTTCCAGGAGGTGTTCGCCCTCCTCGCCGCCGGTCTCCCGGCACCTCCCGCGTAAGTCCTCACACCGGCCGCCCGGCCTCCCGACGCGGCCGCCCCGCTGTCCGTCCCGCGCCCACGAGGGCGCGGGCACCCACCGGTGCCCGCCCCGCGCGCGTGACCGTTCGACCATCGTCCGAAAGAGATCCCGTGACCTCACCCCCGGCGCCCGCCGACGCGCCTTCCACCTCCATGACCCAACGGCAGATACTCCAGGCCATGTCGGGCCTGATGGCCGGCATGTTCGTCGCCATCCTGGCCGGCACCGTCGTCTCCAACGCCCTGCCGACGATCATCGCCGACCTGGGCGCCAGCCAGTCCTCCTACACCTGGGTCGTCACCGCCGAACTGCTGGCCATGACGGCGACGGTGCCCCTGTGGGGCAAACTGTCCGACCTGTTCAACAAGAAGCTGCTGCTCCAGCTCTCCCTGCTGATGTTCGTGGTCGGCTCGCTGCTGGCGGGCTTCTCCCACGACACGACGCTGCTGATCTTCAGCCGGGTCGTGCAGGGCATCGGCGCGGGCGGTCTGACCGCGCTCGCGCAGGTCGTCATGGCCGCCGTCATCCCGCCCCGGGAACTGGGCAGGTACTCCGGCATCTTCGGCGCCGTGTTCGCCGTCGGCACCGTGGCCGGACCGCTGATCGGCGGTGTGCTGGTGGACACCGACTGGCTGGGCTGGCGCTGGTGCTTCTTCATCGGCGTGCCGTTCGCGCTGCTGGCCATCCTCCTGCTGCAGCGCACGCTGAAGCTGCCCACCGTCAAGCGCCAGGTGAAGATCGACTGGCTCGGCGCCTTCCTGATCGTCGCCGGCGTCTGCGCGCTGCTCATCTGGGTCTCGCTGGCCGGCAACCAGTTCGACTGGGCGTCGTGGCAGACCGCCGCACTGGTGACCGGCGGCGTGCTGCTGCTGGCCCTGGCGGTCCTCGTCGAGGCCCGTACCGACGAGCCGGTCATCCCGCTCGACATCTTCAGGAACCGCACGGTCACCCTGACCACGGTGGCCAGCCTCCTGGTCGGTGTCGCCATGTTCGGCGGTACCGTCTTCCTCTCGCAGTACTTCCAGGTCTCCCTGGGCAAGTCGCCGACCGTCGCCGGTCTGATGAGCCTGCCGATGATCCTGGGCCTGCTGGTGTCGTCCACCGTCGCCGGACAGCTGATCAGCCGGACCGGCAAGTGGAAGAGCTACCTGGTGGCGGGCGCGGTCATCATGACCGCCGGCCTCGCGCTGCTCTCCCTGATCGACGCGGACACGCACTTCGGACTGCTCAGCCTGTACATGGCCGTCCTCGGCGTCGGCGTCGGCATGCTGATGCAGAACCTGGTGCTCGCCGCGCAGAACGACGTCCCCGCGGCCGAACTGGGCGCCGCGACCTCGGTGCTGTCCTTCTTCCGCAGCATGGGCGGCACGATCGGCACCAGCGTCCTCGGCGCGATCCTCGCCAACCGGGTCGCCGACGAGATGGCCAAGGGGATGGAGAAGGCGGGCGCCGCCACAGGGGCCGAGGGCGGCTCGGGCGGCGGGCACAGCGTCCCGGACATGAGCACGCTGCCCGCCCCGATGCGGGAGATCGTGGAGCACGCCTACGGTGTCGCCACCGCCGACCTGTTCCTCGTCGCCACGCCCTTCGCGCTGCTCGCCCTGGTCGCCGTCGTGTTCCTGAAGGAGAAGCCGCTGAAGACCACCAGCGGCCTGGAACGCCTCGCCGAGGAGTCCGCCACCGCGGACACCACGCCCGACGAGGACCGGACGACGCCCGTCGCCTGAGCCACGACCCGGCCGACGGGACCCGCCGGACCGGAAGGGGCCGCCCGACGACGGGCGGCCCCTTCCGGCGTCCACGGGAGCGCGTCCGGCCGGGTGATCACCCGTCGGGCGCGGGCCTCGGTCCACCTGGGTGATCACCGGTGGCGGGGCTCGACCCCCGCTCATAGCTTCGGCTCATGAACAAACGACATGTCACCCTCCTCGCCTGTAGCGCCGTCGCCGTGGCCGCGGGGCTGGGTGCCGCCCCGGCGGCCCACCAGCCGACCGTGCACCGCGTACAGCCCGGGCAGTCGATCCAGAAGGCCGTGGACGCCGCGAAACCGGGGGACACCGTCCTCCTCTCGCCCGGCACCTACCGGCAGAGCGTCGACGTCAAGGTGGCGGACCTGACCCTGCGCGGCAACGGCGCCGGCCGCACCGTACTGGTGCCCGCCGCGGACGCTGCCGAGAGCGAGAACGCCTGCGCCAAGGCCGGCAACGGCATCTGTGTCACCGGCACCGACAAGAGCCCGCTCCAGGGCGTCACCGTACGGTCGCTGACGGTACGGGGATTCACCGAGAACGGGCTGTGGGCCACCGGCACCGACGGGCTGAGGGTCGAGCAGGTGACGGCGGAGAAGAACGGCCAGTGGGGCATCGCCGAGGAACGCTCCGTGCACAGCGTGCTCAGCCACAACCTCGTCCGGGACAACGGCGACGCCGGGCTGTTCGTGGCCAACACCGTCGACACCGAGGAAGGCGCCCGGGACGCGGAGAGAACCGTGATCCGTTACAACCGGATGGACGGCAACCGGGTCGGCGTCACCGTGCGCCGGCTGCGGAACCTGACCGTCGACCACAACGAGGCCACCGGCAACTGCGCCGCCGTCTTCGTGGTGGGCGACGAGACCGAGCCGCGCGCCGGCGACCTGCGCGTGACGCGCAACTACGTCCACACCAACAACAAGTACTGCCCCAAGACGCCCCGGCTGCCCTTCCTGCAGGGGTCGGGCATCGTCCTCACCGGCACCGAGGAGGCCCTGGTCGCCTACAACCGGGTCGAGGACAACAAGGGCACCTCCCCGCTGTCCGGCGGCATCGTGCTCTTCAAGAGCCTCGTCGGCGTCCCCAGCGAACGCAACGACATCCGCGACAACCTGCTGACCGGCAACAGCCCGGCCGACCTGGCAGACCGGGACACCGCCGAGAACAACACCTTCAGCCGCAACACCTGCACGCTCTCCGAGCCCGCGGGCATGTGCTGACCGGCCCGCCCCACCACCTGCACGACAGCGGAAGCGAGGCAACGCATGACCACCGTTGATCCGGCTCCCCCACCGCCCATGCGGCTGCGGGAGCTCGTTTTCGGGGCGGCGTGCGCCGCCGCCGTACGCGCGGCCGTCCGCCTGGGCGTGGCGGACGCGCTGGACGACACCCCCATGACCGTCGACGACCTGGCGACGGCGGTGAAGACCCAGCCGCACACCCTGCGGAGGCTGCTGCGCGCCCTGTCCTGCCAGGGCGTCTTCGCCGAGAACCCCGACGGCACCTTCGAGCACACCGAGATGTCCCGGCTGCTGCGCGAGGACGACCCGCACAGCCTGCGGTACATCGCCCTGTGGTGCACCGAACCGTGGACCTGGAACGTCTGGCCGCTGCTCGACGAGGCGGTCCGCTCGGGCGGCAACGTCTTCGAGGACGTGTACGGCCAGGAGTTCTTCACCCACCTCAACGAGTCGGCCCCCGAGTCCGCCCACGTGTTCAACCGGGCCATGACGACGTCCAGCGAGCAGTCCGCGCGCGACGTGGCCCGGCTGCTCGACCTGGACGACGCCTCCTCCGTCGCGGACATCGGAGGCGGCCAGGGACACGTCCTGGCCGCCCTCCTGGAGAAGCACCCCCACCTCCACGGCACCCTGCTCGACCTGCCGGGCGTCGTCGAGAACGCCGACCCGCGGCTGCGCGAGGGCGGCTCGCTCGCCGACCGGGCCGAGGTCGTGGCCCGGGACTGCCGCGAGGGCATCCCCGTCCGGGCGGACGTGTACATCATCAAGAACGTCCTGGAGTGGGACGACGACAGCACCCGCCGGGTGCTCGCGGGCGTCCGCGCGGCGGCACGGCCCAAAGCCCGCGTCGTCGTCATCGAGAACCTCGTCGACGACACCCCGTCGATGCGGTTCACCACCGCCATGGACCTGCTGCTGCTCCTCAACGTCGGTGGCGCCAAGCACACCCGGCAGAGCATGGTCGACCGGCTGACCGGCGCGGGACTCGTCATCGACGGCGTCAGCCCGGTCAACGCCTACCTCCACGCCTTCGAGTGCACCGTCCCCGGCTGACCGGGGACACACCGACGACCCCGAGGCCGCCGGCTCCGCGACTGACGCGGGACCGGCGGCCTCGGGATCGTCTGGCCGCCCGCTCAGGAGCCGGCACTCCGCTCCCAGCGGTAGAAGCACCGCGCCATGGCGTCCTTGGGACTGCGCCACGTGGCCGGGTCGTACGGGCTGACGTACGCCTCCAGCCGCTCGCTGATGCCGCGGAACTCGGGGTGTCCGGCGACCTTCGCGATCGCGGGCGCAGGGTCCTGCTCGGACTCGACGAGGTGCAGGTACAGGTCGTCCCCGAACTGGAAGAGGCTGCGCCGGCTGACCCCGATCAGATGGGGGAGTTCACCCCGGTCGGAGGCGGCGAACACGTCGGCGATGTCCGGTGCCGAGCCGGGCTTCATCCGGGCGACGATGAGGGCGTGGTGCATCGGTTTTCCTTTCCTGGACCGGTGCTCAGCGCGAGGACGCGACGGACGCGCCCTCGCTGTCGCGGGCGACCTGCTCGATCCGGTCCCGGATGAGGGCCAGCTGCGTACGGGAGTTGCGGTTGATGTTGTCCGTCATCCAGTCGTCGTCGACCGGGGCGTCGGGCTTCATCGCGAAGTCCTGGATCCAGCGCATCTGCACACCGCTCGGCAGTTCCGCGTACTCCCACACGATGTCCATGTGGGCGAACGGACCCGTCTCGACACGGCGGGCACGGACCGTGCGCTTCTCGCGGTCCGGGGTGCGTTCCGACACCCAGCTCCACACCTTGCCGTTCTCGTCCGGGTGCATGGTGAGCCGGAACCTCGTCGTGGCGCCCTCACGGGCGAGGACCTCCACGGACGCGTACTCGCTGAACAGCCGCGGCCAGTTCTCCAGGTCGTTGGTCATCTCCCACACGAGGTCGAAGGGAGCGTCGATGGTGATGCTGTTCTCGGTGTGTCCGGCCACTTTCAGGCTCCAGCCGTGAGGGTGCTGTTGACGAGGTTCAGGAACTCCCGCGGCGTCCGGCAGCGCTCCGAGTCGGGGGGGAGCGACGCGCCGTACCGGTTCTCCAGCTCGCCGACGATGCCGAGCAGGCCGAGCGAGTCGAGGCCGAAGACGTCGAAGGGGGACTCCGCGGAGTCCTTCAGTTCCTCGGGATCGACGGTGATGCCGGCCGCCTGCTTCATCAGCGCGGCCAGCTCGTCGAAGGTCACTTCGGTGGTGATCATGGGTGACTGCTCCTTCCCCGCCCGTTCCTACCGGGCGGAATCGTCACCGCGGCGCACGACCAGCGCCGCGTTGGAGCCCATCAGTCCCCTGCTGAGGACGAGGGCGGTACGCAGCTCGGCGGGGCGAGCGCGCGACATCACCAGGTCGAGGTCGTGGCAGATGTCGAACACGTTGGGTGTCGGGGGCACCTGGCCGTGTTCCAGGGCGAGCACCGCGGCCACCGTGTCCAGCACGGGCGCCGCGCAGTGGGCGCGGCCGAAGCCCGTCTTGGGCGCCGTGACCGGGACGCGGGTGCCGTGCGCGCCGAGCGCGTCGGCGATCGCCAGCGCCTCGGCGCGGTCCGCCGCGGGAACACCCATGGCGTCGGCGAACACGACGTCGATCTCCTCCGGCGCGCAGCCCGCCTCGTCGAGGGCGCCGCGGATCGCGCGGGCCAGGCCCTCCCGGGACTCCGCCCAGCGGGAGGCCCCGGTGAACGTGGCGGCGTGACCGGCCACGACGGCCCGTACGGGCACCCCGCGGTCACGGGCGCGCTGCTCGTCCTCGACGACGAGCAGCGCGCCGCCCTCGGCGGGTACGAAGCCGCACGCCTTCTCGGTGAACGGGCGGTAGGCGCGGGCGGGGTCGTCGAGGGTGCTGAGCTCGGGGTAGCCGAGCTGGCACACCATCGAGTACGGGGCCAGCGGCGCCTCCGTGGCCCCCACGACCATGACGTCGGTGCCGCGGCCCACGGCCCGGCTCGCGTGCGCGAGGCAGTCCAGACCGCCCGCCTCGTCGCTCGCCACCACCCCGCAGGGCCCCTTGAGGCCGCCGCGGATGGAGATCTGGCCGGTGCTCGCGGCGTAGAACCAGGCGATGGACTGGTAGGGGCCGACGAACTTGGGGCCCTTGCCCCACAGTTTCTGCAGCTCGCGCTGGCCGAACTCGCCGCCGCCCGAGCCGGCGGCGGTGACCACGCCGACCGAGAACGGATCGGCGGGTTCGCCGCCGAGTCCGGCGTCGTCGAGGGCGAGGGCGGCGGCGGCCATCGCGAAGTGGCTGAACCGGTCGGTCTGCACCAGGAACCGGTCCTCGATGATGGCCGAGGGGTCGAAGGCCCGGACCTCGCCCGCCACCCGCAGCGGCAGATGGTCACAGCCCTCGCGGCTGATCAGGTCCAGCACGCTGAGACCTTCGCGGACGGACTTCCAGTAGGCGTCGGTCCGCAGTCCGTTGGGCGCGACCACACCGATGCCGGTGACGGCCGCGCGCCCGGGGCGCCGATTGCTCATCGTGTCCTCCCACCCGTCCCGGACAGCAGCACCGCGGACTGGAAACCGCCGAATCCGCTGCCGACGGAGAGCACGTGGTTCAGCTTCCGCGGGCGGGCGGTGCGCGGCACGTAGTCCAGGTCGCACTCGGGGTCGGGGGTCTCGTAGTTCGCCGTGGGCGGTACCACCTGGTGCTTCAGCGCGAGGACGCAGGCGACCACCTCGATCGCGCCGATCGCGCCCAGCGAGTGCCCCACCATCGACTTGATGGAGCTCATGGGCGTCTTGTAAGCGTGCGCGCCCAGGGACCGCTTCACGGCGGCCGTCTCGTGCCGGTCGTTCTGCCGGGTGCCGGAGCCGTGCGCGTTGACGTAGTCGATCAGTGTGGGGTCGATGCGGGCCTGGTCGAGCGTGGTGTCGATCGCCCGGGCCATCTCCAGCCCCTCACTGGTCAGACCGGTCATGTGGTAGGCGTTGCCGTAGGTGGCGTAGCCGCTGATCTCGCAGAGGATCTCCGCGCCGCGGGCCCGCGCGTGCTCGTACTCCTCCAGGACGAGCACGGCCGCGCCCTCACCCATCACGAAGCCGTCGCGGTGGGCGTCGAAGGGCCGGGAGGCGTGCTCGGGGTCGTCGTTGTTGGGCGACGTCGCCTTGATGGCGTCGAAGCAGGCCATCGTGATCGGTGAGATCGGCGAGTCCGACGCCCCGGCGACGCAGACGTCGGCCCGGCCCTCGGCGATGGTGTGGAAGGCGTAGCCGACCGCGTCGAGCCCGGAGGTGCAGCCGGTGGAGACGGTCTGCACCGGACCCCGGGCGTCGAACCGCTCGGCGACGACCGAGGCGAGGGTGCTCGGCGAGAACGCCAGGTGCAGCTTCGGCTCGGCCTGCCGGTGGTCCACGTCCCAGCGCCGGCCGCCCTCGCTGACGAGCACGTAGTCGTGTTCCAGCCGGGTGGTGCCGCCGACCGCGCTGCCCAGCGAGACCGCGGTGCGCCACGGGTCCATGGTCCCGGTGTCGAGTCCGGAGTCGCGCACGGCCTCGGCGGCGGCGACCACGGCGAACTGGATGTACCGGTCCGCGTGCCGGCACAGGTCCGCGTCCAGGCCGTGCTCGTACGGGTCGAAGTCGCACTCGGCGGCTATGCGCGAGCGCAGGCCCGCCGGATCGAACAGGGAGATGCCGCGGGTCGCGGTGCGGCCGGCTGTCAGAAGATCCCAGAACGCCGTCGCTCCGATGCCGCCGGGAGCGACCACACCTGTACCGGTGACGGCCACCCGGCGGGTCATTTTATGGCCTCGCTCGGCTCGGCCGTCCGGCCGTGCTCGGGACCGCCGACCTTCAACTGGGGCCCGGAGACGGCGTTTTCGGTCTCCTCGGTGTCGACGTGACCGAGGCTCGGATGCGGGGCGAGCGGGCCCAGGTGGAACACCATGCGCGCCTCCTGGTCGCCGACGTTGCGGAAGCGGTGCCGCATGTCGATCGGGATCATCAGTCCCTGCTCGGCGCGGAGCGCGAACGGCTCGCCGTCCAGGTCCACTTCGAGCGCGCCGCTGACCACGTACACGAACTCCTCGGAGTACGGGTGGTAGTGCTCGCCGATGCGCTCGCCGGGCTTGATGATCGCCAGACCCATGAAGCCGCTGGTGGAGCCCACGGTGGCCGGGGTGAGCAGGGTCCTGAGGTCACCTCCGCGCCGTCGGTTGGGTTCCGTCTCGCTCAGGTCCACGATGCGTGGATGCTGTTGGGACATGGTTGTTACCTCCGGGTGTGCCGGTGACGTCCGGGCGGGCACGGCCGCGGACGTCACCGCGGTCGGCCGTCAGGAATCCGCGGAGCTGCGGTCGGTGACGGGCATCATGTCGGCGTGCGCCAGGAGCCGGTTGAGGTTGCGCTCCGAGTCCAGGGAGCCCTCGACGCCGATCGCGGCGCCGTCCAGGAGACGCTCCAGCTCGGCCGCCCCGCCCGGTGCCTTGACGCCGAGGGCGGCGGCGGGGTCGAGATCGAGCTCGCCGGTGACGTCGATCATGCGGACCACGACGTCGTCGCGCTGGAAGACGGTGCTCGCGTACACCGGGCTGTCCGGGTCGCCCGCCGCGGCCTCGTCCTGGCGGGCGAGGAACCGGGCCAGCTCCAGGCCGTGGTCCGCCACGGCCGGGTAGTACAGCATGTGCCGCCGCAGGCCGGCGGGTTCCGGTCGGTCGGTCACCACGTGCTGCATGGCCGGGAGCGCCGCCCGGGTGAAGAACACCCGCGCGGAGTCGGAGTCGGACAGATCCCGGTCCTGCTCCAGATAGGGGTTGATGGCCTCCTCCACCGCCTGGACCTCGGGCTGGCTGGCCACGTGACACAGGGTGGCCAGCAGGTCGCCCTCCACCTCCACCGCCCGCACGACGCGGTTGCCGTGCATGAAGAGGGAGGTGCGGTGCAGCCGCGTGGTGCCGTTGATGCGAGTCTCGGGCGCGTCGTAATTGGCCAGGATGTCCACGACCTTGGACTCGGAGCCCGGCTTCACGGTGAAGGTGAGGGCGTGGCGGGTGATCCCGGCGCCCACGCGTGCCGCCTTCTGCAGGCCCGCCCTCGCGGCTTCCGGAGTGAGCGGCTGCTCCGGGTGGGTCTCGCGCAGGACGCTGTAGCGCATCGACCGGGTGTCCCGGACACAGCTGTGCATCGGCCGGACGATCTGGATGTGCTCCTCGCTGTTCACCCACGCGAGGAACGGCAGGGCGCTCTCCCACTCGCTGGTGATGAGCCACTGCGAGGGGTTCTCGATCGACTGGCACAGCTGGTCACTGATGTGGCCGGGAACGGACGCGACCTTGTTGCGCATGTGCTCGTACGCCTCGAGGAACTGTTCCTGGGCTCCTTCGTACAGGTCCAGGAGCAGGATCACCCGCAACCTCGAGCCGTCGAACGCCGACTGCGAAATGCGTGCCGACATGGTCATCCGGCGCACCTCTCCTCTTCTTCGGAAGGTCGGGCAACGACCGCCGTGTCCGAAGGTCCGGGGTCGCCATGAGTCGATCGTTGACGTGACTTTCCGGTGTGCGCGAGCGACACGGGGCAGGCGGGTGAACCACGTGCCATCCGGGTGCCGCCGGGACGCGGACCGGCCCGCACCGGGCATGAAAGGTGCGTCCTGTTCCACAGCCCGTCGAGGGCGATGCTGGAGGCGTTTCAATGAATCGATCGGATACGGCCGGCCGGGCGGATCACCGCACGCCGGTCCTCATCGTGGGCGGCTCCCTGGTGGGGCTGTCCATGTCCCTGTTCCTGGGGCGTCTCGGCGTGCCGCACACGCTCGTCGAACGCCACGCGGGCACGTCGATCCACCCGCGCGGGCGGGGGAACAACGTACGCACCATGGAGCTGTTCCGGACGGCCGGGCTCGAGCAGCGCATCGGCCGGGCCGCGTCGGTCCTGGCGGAGAACCACGGCATCTGGCAGACCCCGAGCCTGGCGGGCGACGAGGGCGAGTGGCTGCTCCAGGAGATCGACCCCGGCGGCGGGCTCGCCCGCTTCAGCCCCAGCGGATGGTGCCTGTGCAGCCAGAACGACCTGGAACCGGTGCTCCTCGAGGGCGCCCGCGAACTCGGCGGGGACCTGCGCTTCGGGATGGAGATGATGTCCTTCGACCAGGACGCCGAGGGCGTGACGGTACTGGTCAAGAGCCGGGAGACCGGCGAGCACACCAGGATCCGGGCGGACTACCTCGTCGCCGCCGACGGTCCGCGCAGTCCCGTCCGCGAGGCGCTGGGCATCGGACAGAACGGCCCCGGCGACCTGTTCCACAACGTGAGCCTCACGTTCACCTCCCGCGGTCTCGCCGGAGTCGTCGGGGACCGGCGGTTCATCGTCTGCTACCTGACCAACCCGGAGGCCGACGGCGCCCTGCTGCCGGTCGACAACCGGGAGCACTGGGTGTTCCACGCCCCCTGGCACCCCGAGCACGGCGAAACCCTCGAGGAGTTCACCGACGAGCGGTGCGTCGCCCACATCCGCAAGGCCGTCGGCGTGCCGGACCTCGACGTGGAGATCACCGGCCGGGCCGCCTGGCACGCCGCCGAGCGGGTCGCCGAACGGTACGCGGACGGCCGGGTGTTCCTGGCCGGCGACTCGGCCCACGAGATGTCGCCCACCGGGGCGTTCGGCTCCAACACCGGCATCCAGGACGCCCACAACCTCGCCTGGAAGCTGGCCGCCGTGCTCGGCGGCTGGGCCGCGCCCGGCCTGCTGGAGTCCTACGACGCCGAACGCCGGCCCGTCGCGGAGGCGACCAGCGCCCGTGCCTCCTCCCGCTCGAGCGAGCACAGCCACCCCGGGTACACGCCGGCCCCCGGCGCCCCCGCCCCCGGCGGCCCTGGAGCCGGTGGTCCCGGAGCCGGAGCCGGAGCCGGTCGTCCCGGCGGTCCCGGCGGCCCTGGAGTCGGTGGTCCCGGTGGCCCCGGCGGTCCCGGGATGAAGCCGGGCGGCATCCTCAACGTGGCGCTCTGCTACCGCTATCCGCGCGGCGCGGTGCTGGGCGCCGACCCGGCGACGCCGGTCATCCCCGACGGGGTGATGCTGACCGGCGAGCCCGGCAGCCGCGCCCCGCACGTGTGGCTGGACCGCTCCGGCACCCGGATCTCCACGCTCGACCTGTACGAGCGGTCGTGCGTGCTGCTGAGTTCCGCGAACGGCACCTGTGACTGGCACACCGCGGCGGCGAAGGTCGCGCGGGACCTGTCCGTACCGCTCGACGCGTACCGGGTGGGCGAAGGACCCGACGCGGAACTGACTCCCGAGGACGGTGCCGACTGGGCCCGGGCGCACGGGATCACCGCGGACGGCGCGGTACTGGTCCGCCCCGACGGCTTCGTCGCCTGGCGCTCCGAGGGGCCCGTACCGGACCCGGCGGCGGTGTTGCGGGAGGCCGTCACCACCGTTCTGGCACGGAGCTGACGGGAGAGCGGCGGCCGGCGGGCGTCACGCTCCGCCGACGCCGCCCTGCCGTCCCCGTTCCGCCTTGGACTGGTGCTGTTCGAACCGCTGGAGCGCGGGCCCGTCGGCGTTCCACGGCCAGGGCGTGACCGTGCCCTGCAGCGTCTCGAACACGGGGTGCGCGTCGACGGCGCGTCCGGCCGCGCACAACGCGTACGCCAGCACGTTCAGATCGGCCTGCGCCGCCGCGTGCTGGAAGAAGCCCGGCTTCGCCCACAGCGCGGCCGCCTGCTCCAGCGCGGCGGCGATCTGCCCGCCCTCCCACAGCTGGCCGGCCGTCATGGCCCGCACCCCGCCCTGTGCCAGCAACCCCTGGTACTGCCGCACGGCGGCGGTCAACTCGACCGCCGCACACGGCGCGTTGGCCGGGATGCGGGTGCGCACCACGTCGACGAAGTCGAGGACGGCCGCGCTGGACCCCCCTTCCTCCGGCGACAGGTAGGCGAGCATCTGCAGATACGCCTCACGGTGCCAGCGGTCGCGTCCGGTGGCCTCCCGCCAGATGGCGTTGACGTCGTTCTGGCCGTAGCGCTCGATCCGCGACACACCGAGCAGGACCACCCACGGCAGCGGGTCCTCCGGTCTTCGCTCGGCGGCCTGGTGGCACCGGGAGACCAGCTGTCCGGCGTCCTCCAGACGTCCGTCCCGCAGACCGCGCGCCAGCTCGGTCCAGGAGTGGAACAGCAGGGCGTCCGCGCTCTGCGGCTCCTTGCCCAGCCACGCCGCCGCGATCTCCGCGTCGGCCGTCGCCTCGGCCAGTACGGACACCCGGTGACCGCGGCGGTCCCAGTCGTCCCCCGCCTCCTTCAGCAAGGAGGACACGAGGGTCACGTCCGCGGCCTTGCCGCCTCCGTTCCGCTTGCTCAACCGCCCCAGTACGCGCGCCAGCTCGGCGTCGTCGAGGGCGGGCACGATACGGGGGCGTCTGCTGGTGCGACTGCTGAAGAGGGCCATGCCGGAAGACTAGGAACTTCACGGGCCCCGGCAACCCGGACGGGATGATCGTTACCGATCTGCCCCTTACCGCCGGTACCGCGGGCAGACCGGGGCGGGGCCGGGCATCTCGCCGGTCCCGCCCCGCCGCGTCCGTTCCGTTTGCCGGCTTCCCGGGTCAGACCGCCGGGGCCGGGTACGTCGGGTACTCCACACCGGAAACGTACTGGACGACCCGGACGACCTGGCAGGAATAGCCGAACTCGTTGTCGTACCAGAGGTAGAGGATCGCGTTGTCGCCCTCGACCTTCAGCGCGCCGGCGTCGACGATCGAGGCGTGGCGCGAGCCGATGAAGTCGCTGGAGACCGCGTCGGGGGCGCTGGTGAAGTCGATCTGGCGCTTGAGCGGCGAGGTCAGCGACACGTTGCGCAGGTGCTCCAGGACCTCCTGACGGTCGGTCGCGCGGCCCAGCTGGAGGTTGAGGATCGCGATCGAGACGTCCGGCACGGGGACCCGGATCGAGCTGCCGGTGATGGTCGCCTCGAGGTCGGGCAGCGCCTTGGCGACGGCCGAGGCGGCACCCGTCTCGGTGATCACCATGTTCAGCGGCGCGGACCGGCCGCGACGCTCGGACTTGTGGTAATTGTCCAGCAGGTTCTGGTCGTTGGTGAACGAGTGCACCGTCTCCACGTGCCCGCGCAGCACCCCGTACTCGTCCGCCATCGCCTTCAGCGGCGGCACGATCGCGTTGGTGGTGCAGGAAGCGCAGGACAGGATCCGCTCGTCCGGCTTGAGGGTGTCGTGGTTGACGCCGTGCACGATGTTGGGCACGTCGCCCTTGCCGGGCGCGGTGAGCACCACCTTGTCGATGCCGGGGCGCAGGTGCTGCGAAAGCCCTTCGCGGTCGCGCCACTTGCCGGTGTTGTCGATGAGGATGGCGTCCTTGACGCCGTACGCCGTGTAGTCGATCTCCGTCGGGTCGTCGGCGTAGATCACCTTGACGGTGTTGCCGTTGGCGGTGATCGTGCTGTTCGCCTCGTCGACGGTGATGGTGCCCTGGAACTGGCCGTGCACGGAGTCGCGGCGCAGCAGCGAGGCCCGCTTGACGATGTCCTGCTCGCCGCCCCGGCGGACCACGATCGCGCGCAGGCGCAGCCCGTTGCCGGATCCCGCCTTCTCGATGAGCAGCCGGGCCAGGAGGCGGCCGATGCGGCCGAAGCCGTAGAGGACGACGTCGCGCGGCTCACGGCGCTCGATCTTGTCGGCGCCGGTCGCGCCGGCGACGGCCTCGGCGGTGAACTCCTCGACGGACAGGCCCCGGTCGTCGGCGCGGTGGGCCTCGGCGAGCAGGCCGATGTCGATCTGCGAGGGGCCGAGGTCGAGGGTGGTGAGCGCCTGGAGGAAGGGAAGCGTCTCGGTGACCGAGAGCTCCTCCCCGGCGATCTGCCGGGCGAAGCGGTGGGTCTTGAGGATGCTGACCACCGACTTGTTCACCAAGGAGCGGCTGTGCAGCAGGACGGTCACGTCCCGCTCCCGGTGCAGCTTCCCGATGATCGGGATCATCGACTCCGCGATCTCCTCGCGGTGCTTCCAATGGGTGAACGAGTCTTCGTTGACAGTCACAGGTCCATCTTTCGAGCTAGAGGGTGCTCATATGATAGCCATGCGGATCATCGGGGCCGGAGGGGGTGCCGGAAGGAGGTGAGCGGACCGGTGCCCGCAGGGTTGCGCGACATGCGAACGGGTACGCGTGCAGCACCGTGCCGGGGCCGGATCTGTCCCGGGCGGGCCGTACGACCGCCGCTACCAGGGAATCTGTCATGGAAACACCCGCGCACGAGAACAACGCCCCCACGCCCGCGCAGCGGGCCCTGGACGCCCTGTCGGAGAACACCGAGGACACGATGGCACTGGACGCCCTCGCCAACAGCGACGTACTGATCCCGGTGCCGGACGACGCGGGCGAGGAGGAGGCCGCCGACCCCGGCGCGGTCGCCCTTCCGGTGCTGGAACAGCCGGGCGGCACCCAGGTGGTGCCCGTGTTCACGTCCGAACTGGAGATGGCCGGACTGCTGCCGTTCGTCTCCCGCTACCGGCTCGTCCCGCTCGGCGCGCTCGCCGCCCAGTGGCCGGCCGAGGACCTGTCCCTCACCATCGACGGCAGCTCCGAGCACCGTCTGACGCTCACCTCGGAAGGGGTGCGCACGCTGCTGGCCCGCCCGTAGGTCCGGTCCGGGCCCTACGCGCCCAGGGCGCGGGCGAGCGCGGCGCGCTGTACCGGCAGCACCTCGGCGTGCAGCTCACGCCCTTCCGGTGTGAGCTGCACGTACACCCCGCGCCGGTCCTCCAGGCACATGCTGCGCTCCACCAGGCCGTCCTTCTCCAGGCGGGCGATGAGGCGGGACAGCGCGCTCTGGCTGAGGTGGACCCGGCCCACCAGGTTCTGCACCCGGCACTGCTCGCCGTCGGGGGGCGTGGTGGTCGCGAGCAGATCGAGCACCTCGAAGTCGGAGGCGCCCAGACCGTACGGATGCAGCGCGCGGTCGATCTCGCCCAGGGTGCGCGCGTGCACCGCGAGGATGTCGCGCCACCGTTCCTCGAGCTTCGCGTCGGCCGTCTCCGCTGCCATACCCGAACGGTAACACTTGTCCGACATTCAATGAATGCGCAACAAACGTGCGATGGCAGCCCTTTACGGCAGACCGGGCGGGCGCGTCCCGGAACGGACCGGCGAGGCCGCGGTCCGGCCCTCGTGCAGAGGCCGTCGGCGCCCCGCCCCGAGCGGGACCCGGAACCGTGCTTCCGCCGGGCCGGGACCCCGTACGGAACCTACGTCGAGTCCCGCTTCACCAACTCCGTCGGCAGGATCACCGCCGCCGGGTCCTCGCCGCCGATCTGTGCCAGCAGCACCCGCACCATCTCCGTGCTGATGCGGTCCCACGGCTGGCGGATCGTGGTGAGCCGCGGACTCGCGGCGACGGCCGCGGGGGAGTCGTCGAAGCCGCCGACCGCGACGTCCTCGGGCACCCGGCGCCCCGCCCGGTGCAGCGCGGTGAGCACGCCCTGCGCCATCAGGTCGGAGGCGACGAACACCGCGTCCACGTCCGGGGCCCGCGCCAGCAGCCGCTCGGCGCCCGCCTCACCGCTGGCCCGGCTGTAGTCGCCGGAGACGACGAGCCGTTCGTCGGCCTCGACGCCCGCCTCGGCGAGCACCTCCCGGTACCCGGCCAGGCGCTCCACACCACCGGGGGTGTCGAGCGGACCGGTCACCACCCCGATCCGGCGCCGGCCCAGCGCCAGCAGGTGCCGCACCATGTCGCGGGCGCCGTCCCGGTCGTCGGCGGCCACGTAACTCACCTTCGAGCCCAGCCCGATCGGCTTGCCGCACGCGACCAGCGGCACCCCCGCCGCCCGCAGCTCCTCCGCCACCGGGTCGCCGGAGTGGCTGGACACCAGCAGCACCCCGTCGACGTGCCCGGCGGTGATGTACCGGGTGATGCGCCGCCGTTCGTCGTCCGTGCCGGCCAGCATCAGCAGCAACGGGACGTCGTGCGCGGCCAGCGCCTGTGTGCACCCGCGCAGCAGGACGTTGAAGTTGGGGTCCTCGAAGAACCGCTCCTGGGGCTCGGTGAGCAGGAAGCCCACCGAGTCGGAGCGGCCGGTGATCAGCGAGCGGGCGTGCCGGTTGACGACGTAGCCCGTCTTGCGGATGGCGGCGTCGACCGCCTGGGCCGCGGCGGGGCTGACGTAGTGGCCGCCGTTGAGCACCCGCGAGACGGTGCCGCGCGAGACACCGGCCTCGCGCGCCACGTCGTGGATCGTCGGCGGCTTGCGCCTGCCCCCCGTGTTGCTCATGGTCATGACTTTACGGCCCCGGAGAGCAGATCCAGACTCCAGAACCGCTGGACGACCAGGAACAGCGCGACCAGCGGGAACACGGCGAGGAACGCGCCCGTGATCACCAGGGTGTACAGCGCCGGGGTGTTGGCGCCCTGTTCGAGCAGGGTGTGCAGGCCGAGGGTGATCGGGAACTTTTCGTCGTCGCTGAGCATGATGTACGGCAGCAGGAAGTTGTTCCAGACCGCCACGAACTGGAACAGGAAGACCGTCACCAGGCCGGGCAGCATCATCGGCAGCGCGACCCGGGTGAAGATCCGCCACTCGCCCGCGCCGTCCATCCGCCCGGCCTCCACCACATCGGCCGGCACCGCGGCCGCGGCGTAGATCCGCGCGAGGTAGACGCCGTACGGGGAGAGGATCTGCGGCAGCAGCACGGACAGGTAGGAGTCCGTGAGGTCCACCTGCGCCAGTAGTAGGTACTGCGGGACGGCGAGGATCACCGGCGGCATCAGCACGCCCGCGAGCAGCACGTTGAACAGCGTCTCGCGGCCCCGGAAGCGGTAGACCGCCAGCGCGTAGCCGCTGACCGCCGACACGCACGTCGACAGCAGCGCGCCCGCTCCGGCGTACAGGGCGGAGTTGCCCATCCACTGCCAGTAGACGCCGTCGCGGTAGGCACTGAGGTCGGAGAGGTTGTCGGCGAGGCCGGTGCCGGGCCAGAACGTAAAGGTGGAGAAGAGTTCCGAGCCGGACTTGGTGGACGCGATGACCACCCAGGCGACCGGCAGCAGGCAGTACAGCGCGCCGAGCAGCAGCGTCACGGTCGGGACCAGTGCGGCCCGGCGGGGGCGCGCCGGGCCGCGGGCGGTGCCGGCCGCGGGCTCGGCCTCGGGCAGGGCGAGGGAGCTCATCGTGCGGCCTCCTGCTTCTCGCGCCGGTTCGTCGCCCGCAGGAAGCCGAAGGACAGCACCAGGGTGGCGAGCGCGATGAGGGTCGCCTGGGCGGCGGCCGCGTGGATGTCGCCGGTGCCGAAGGCGTCCTGGTACACCTTCATCAGCGGACTCCAGGTGGTGGAGACGGAATTGGTGAGGGGTTTGAGGACGGTCGGTTCGCTGAACACCTGGAGCGTCGCGATGACCGAGAAGAAGAAGGTCAGCACCAGCGAGGGCGCCACCATCGGGATCTTGATCCGCAGCGCGATCTGCAGCGGGGTGGCGCCGTCCAGCTTCGCCGCCTCGTACACCTCGGCGGGGACGGCCCGCAGCGCGGTGTAGATGACGATCATGTTGAAGCCGGTGCCGCCCCAGACCGCGATGTTCGACAGCGCCAGGTACAGCGGCCCGCCGTCCAGCAGGTCCGGCTGCGGCAGACCGAGCCGGTCGAGCACGAAGTAGAACGGGCTCACGTCCGGCAGGTACAGGAAGCCCCACAGCAGGGCCGCCACCACACCGGGGACGGCGTACGGCAGGAAGATCGCGAGCCGGGTGAAGGGGGCGAGCCGCACCTTCTCGGAGTCGAGCATCAGCGCGAACAGCAGCGCCAGGCCCAGCATGACCGGCACCACGATGCAGCCGTAACCGAGCACGCGCAGCGCGCCGTCCAGCAGCTCGCTGTCGGACAGGGCGCCGGTGTAGTTCTCCAGACCGGCCCAGACCTCGTCGCGGGCACCGGCCCCGAGGCCGAGGCCGGACACCTGCACCTTGCGGAAGCTGAGCCAGACGGCGTACCCGATGGGCAGCGCGAAGAACAGGAGGAACAGGAGGGTCGCGGGGATCAGGAAGAAGTAGGGGGCGCTTCGCGCTCGTTTGAGGGCAGTGGTGGGGGACGGGTGGCCGTACGGGGCCCCCTCGGCCCCGTACGGCGTCCGGCGGGCCGGGGACTTCACTCCGCGACTCCGAAGCCCTGCTTCTTCAGGTCGGCGACCGTGTCCTGCTGCATGGTGGCCAGGGCGGCGGTGAAGTCCGACTTGTTCTTCGCGGCGGCGCCGAAGGCGTCCTTGAACGTCGTGTAGGCGACGTTGACGTTCGGTCCCCAGGCGGACGGCGCGGTGGTCTTCGCGATCGCGGCGGCCTTCTCGTAGAAGTCGGGCTGGTTGGCGAAGTACTCCGGCGGGTTGGTGAAGGCGCCGCTGAGCTGGGCCGAGGTGGAGGCCGGGTAGATGCCGCCCTCCTTCGCCAGCGCGTTCAGCGCGTCGCCGTCGGTGTTCAGCCAGGCGGCGAACTTGGCGGCGGCCTCCTTGTGCTCCGAGTCGGTGGTGACACCGGTGGAGGAGCCGCCCCAGCTCCCGGTGCGGTTCTCGCCCTCGCTCCACTGGGGGAGCGGGGCCATGGCCCACTTGCCCTTGGTGTCGGGCGCGGCCGTGGTCAGCGTGCCCGGCGCCCACACCGCGCTCACCCACGCGATCTGCTTGCCGGTGTTGAGCGCCTTGTTCCAGGCCGGGGTGTACATCGGCTGGTTGTCGACGGCGCCCTCCTTCACCAGGCCGCCCCAGAACTCGGCGACCTTCTTCGTCGCCGCGTCGTCGATGCCGACCTTCCACTTGTCGCCGGAGGTGGTCCACCACCGGGCGCCGGCCTGCTGGGCGAGGCCCGCGAACAGGCCGGAGTCGTTGGCGGAGAAGGTGGTCAGGTCCTTGTCGGGGGCCTTCTTCTTCAGCTCGCGCGCGGTCTCGGCGAACTCCTCCCAGGTGGCCGGGACGGAGAGCCCGTACTCCTTGAACAGGTCGGCGCGGTAGTAGAACATCATCGGCCCGATGTCCTGCGGGACCGCGTAGACGGCGTCCGTGCCGAGGGTGGTCTGCTGCCAGACGCCCTCGGCGAACTCGCTCTTCGCGTCGCCCACGGTGTCCGCTATGTCGGCGAGAGCGTCATTGCTGACCAGTGTGGGCAGTGCCTGGTACTCCGCCTGCACCAGGTCGGGCGCCTTGCCGGCCTTGTGCGCGGTGAGGATCTTGGTGACCAGCGTGTCGCCGGACGCCTGCTTCTTCACCGTGACGGTGATCCGCTCCTTCTTGCCGGGCCCCTTGTTCCACAGGTCGACGACCTTGTCCATGCCGGGGGTCCAGGTCCAGTACGTCAGTGAGACCGGGCCCGACTCCGCCCCGCCGTCGTCGGACGACGAGCCGCAGGCGGCGAGTGCGGTGGCGCCGAGCGTGACGGCGACGGCGGAACTCACGAGGCGACGGCGCTTCGTGTACGGCATGGAACTCTCCCCTGACCTGGGCCCTCGCCTGCTGCGAAGACCAGCCGTGCTTCTGTGAGCGTTCACAGTAGAGAAACATCCCGGACACTTGTCAATGCTTGTTGCTGTGCGGTTATGTTGGCTCCGCGCCGCCGAAAATGTGTGTGCACGTTCCCAGTAGATCGACACATCGGGAGAGAATCCATGCCGGAGACCACCCCCAGGGGCCTCACCGGGCTCGCCTTCGGTGGGGACTACAACCCCGAGCAGTGGCCGGAAAGTGTCTGGGACGAGGACGTCCGGCTGATGCGGGAGGCCGGCGTCACCATGGTGAGCGCCGGGATCTTCTCCTGGGCCCTGCTGGAACCCGCGCCCGGCGCGTACGACTTCGGCTGGCTCGACCGCATCCTCGACCTGCTCCACGCGGGCGGCATCCGCGTCGACCTCGGCACGCCCACGGTGGCGCCGCCCGCCTGGTTCTACCGCGCCCACCCCGACGCGCTGCCCGTCACCGAGGACGGCGTACGCCTGGAGTTCGGCTCCCGCGGCGCCATCTGCCACAGCAACGCCGACTACCGGGCCGCCGCCGCGAACATCACCACGAAACTCGCCGAGCGTTACGGCGACCATCCCGCGCTCGCGATGTGGCACGTCCACAACGAGTACGGCGTCCCCGTCTCCGCCTGCTACTGCGACTCCTGCGCCGCCCACTTCCGCCGCTGGCTGGAGCGGGAGTACGGCACCGTCGACGCCGTCAACGAGGCCTGGGGGACCGCCTTCTGGGGCCAGCACTACGCCGCCTTCGACGAGATCAACCCGCCGCGCCGGACCCCGACGGTCGGCAACCCGGCCCAGGCGCTGGACTACCGGCGGTTCGCCGACGCCACCATGCGCGAGAACTTCACCGCCGAGCGGGACATCCTGCACCGCCTCTCACCCGGCGTCCCGGTCACCACCAACTTCATGACCGCCCTCAGCCAGTGCGACTCCGTCGACTACTGGGCCTGGGGCCGCGAGGTGGACCTCGTCACCAACGACCACTACCTGATCACCGACGGCCGCCGCACCCACGTCAACCTCGCCATGGCCGCCGACCTCACCCGCTCCGTCGCCGGCGGCGCCCCCTGGCTGCTGCTCGAACACTCCACCTCGGGCGTCAACTGGCAGCCCCGCAACCCCGCCAAGGCCCCCGGCCAGATGGCCCGCAACTCCCTCGCCCACGTGGCCCGCGGCTCCGAGGGCGCGATGTTCTTCCAGTGGCGCCAGTCCCGGCGCGGCGCCGAGAAGTTCCACTCCGCGATGCTGCCGCACGGCGGCACCGAGACCCGCGTCTTCCGCGAGGTGACCGGACTCGGCGCGGCGATCGACTCGTTGGCCCCGGTCCGGGGCACCCGCACCGAGGCCGACGCCGCCATGCTGTGGGACTGGCACTCCTGGTGGGCGCAGAACCTCGACTGGCGCCCCAGCCAGGACCACGACGCCCGCGAACGCGCCGACGCCTGGTACGAGGCCCTCTACGACCACCACCTCACCGTCGACTTCGCCCACCCCGAGGCCGACCTGTCGAGGTACCCCCTGGTCGTCGTACCGGCCCTGTACCTGATGACGGAGGCGGCCGGGAACAACCTCAGGGAGTACGTCGAGAACGGCGGCACCCTCGTGGTGTCGTACTTCTCCGGCATCGTCGACGAGCACGACGCCGTGCACGAGGGCCCCTACCCGGGCGCCCTGCGCGACGTCCTCGGCCTGACCGTCGAGGAGTTCTCCCCCCTGCTCCGGGGTGAACGGGTCCGCCTGACCGGCCCCGACGGCGCGGAACTCGACGCCGACGTGTGGACGGAGTTCGTGGTGCCGCGTGGCGCCGAGACGGTGTGGACGTACGCCGACGGCCTGACCGGGGGACGCCCGGCCGTCACCCGGCACCGCCTCGGCGAGGGCACCGCCTGGTACGTCTCCACCCGGCTCGGCGCCGAGGGCCTCGCCGTCCTGCTCGGCCGGGCCGCCGAGGACGCCCGGATCGCCCCGCGCGCCGACCTGCCCTGCGACGTCGAAGTGGTGCGCCGCGCGGGCGAGTCGGGCACCTTCCTGTTCGCGATCAACCACACCGCCACCGACGCCAAGGTGCCGTTGGACACCCCCGGCACCGAGCTGCTGACCGGTGAACGCGCCGCGGGCCGCCTCGCGGTCCCGGCGGGAGCCGTCCGGGTCGTCCGGCTCGACGGCTGAGCCACGACTCCCCTCCGCCCGCGTGAGCACACAGGCCGCGGGCGGAGGGGGCCCCGCCCCCGCCCTCCGGGCGCGGGGCGCCCCTCCCCACGTCGAAGGGACGACGAACGCCCATGTTCCATCCCGGACGCACACTCCGCGCCCTGCTGCCGCCGCTCGTGGCCGGGCTCGCCCTCACCGCCCTGCCCGCCCAGAGCGCGACGGCCGCGAGCACCCTCACCAACGGCGGCTTCGAGAACGACGGTTCCGGCACCGCCACCCCGGCCGGCTGGTCCGAGCACGGCGACACGGCCGCCTCGTACACGGAGTCCGGCGGCCGCGACGGCGGCCACCGCCTCTCCCACTGGTCGTCCTCCGCGTACAAGGTGGAGACGTACCAGCGCCTGTCCGGCCTGGCGGGCGGCGACTACAGGCTCACCGCCTGGGTCCGCTCCGGCGGCGGCCAGAACGCCGCGTACCTCGCCCTGAAGAACTGCGGCGGCGCCGAACAGCGCACCGACCTGCCGGTCTCCGACACCGGATGGATACGGATCGTCGTGCCGGTCCACGTGACCGGCGGCCGGTGCACGGTCGGCGTCACCAGCGACGCGAACGCCGGCGACTGGATCAACGTCGACGACCTGACCCTCACCCGGGGCACCTCGGGCCTGCCGGTCAAGGGCGCCGACATCTCCTCCCTGCCCAAGAGCGAGGCCAGGGGCGGGGTCTACCGGACCGCGTCCGGCACCGCCGGCGACCCGGTCGCCATCCTGAGGTCCGCCGGCATGAACTACGCCCGCCTGAAGGTCTGGGTGGACCCGGCCGACGGCTACAACGACAAGGCGCACGTCCTCGCCCTGGCCAAGCGGATCAAGGCGCAGGGCATGAAGCTGCTCGTCGACTTCCACTACTCGGACTCCTGGGCCGACCCGGGCAAGCAGAACAAGCCCGCCGCCTGGGCCGGACACGGCTACGAGCAGCTGAAGAAGGACGTCCACGACCACACCTACGACGTCCTCGACGCCCTCAAGAGGCAGGGCACCACCGCCGACATGGTCCAGGTCGGCAACGAGATCAACGGCGGCACGCTGTGGGACGAGGGCTCCACCGACAACTGGCCCCAGCTCGCCGGACTGCTCAACTCCGGCTACGACGCCGTCAAGGCGGTCAGCCCGTCCACGGTCACCGCGCTGCACCTCGCCGAGGGCGGTGACCTCGACGGCACCCGCTGGTGGTTCGACAACGCGGTCTCCCACGGCGTGAGGTTCGACGCCATCGGCCTGTCGTACTACGGCTACTGGCACGGCACGCTGCACGACTTCCAGACGACCCTGGACGACGCGGCCGGCCGCTACGGCAAGCCCGTCTTCGTCGCCGAGACGGCCTACCCCTTCCGCCTCGACAGCGAGGACGGCCTCGAGAACATCATCGACCTCGACACCGAACTCGTCCCCGGCTACCCGGCGTCCCCCACCGGGCAGACCCGCTGGATGAACGACGTGGCGAGCATCGTGGAGGCCGTCCCGAACGGCCGCGGCCTCGGCGTCTTCTACTGGGAGGCCACCTGGACCGCCCGCGCCGGCAACGGCTGGGACCCCGCCGACCCGTCCTCCGGCAACGGCTGGGAGAACCAGGCGCTGTTCGGCTACGACGACCGCGTCCTGCCCGCGACGGCCTGGTTCCGCCACCGCTGAGCCCGCCGGCCCCGCCCGCGGACCGGGACGGGGCCGAACGGCCTTTCACGGCAAGCCCGTTGGGTCCCGGACAAGGTGCCCCCGGACCGGGACACGGGGCCCCCGCGCGCGGCAGAGTGGAAGGGCTCCGGAGCGCGAGGCCCGGCGCGGAGGTGCACGAGATGCCGATGACTCCCGTCGACGGGACACGACTGCGCGTCCTGACGCTGCTGAGGGAACAGGACGCGGCGGCCGACGGCCTGACCGCGGAGGCCGTCGCCGCACGGCTCGGCCTGCCCCGCCCGGCCGCCCTCACCCACCTGCGGCTGCTCACGGCCCTCGGCCTGCTGCGCACCGACGGCTCCGGCGCCCGCGCACGCCACCGGCGCGACGAGGCGCGGATCGCCGAGGTGGCGCGGCTGTTCGAGGAGGGCTGGTAGCGCCCACGGCCGCGACGTGCCCCGCCGCGTTCCGGGACGTTACGCTGATCCGGAGCGAGTGGGAGACGTACGACGGTGACAGCCCCGGAGACCGAGGGCCCTCGGGCCCGCCCCGCCTTCCGCGACCGGGCCCGCGTCGTCACCGCCGTCGCGCTCGGCGGGGGAGCGGGGGCGGCGGCCCGGTACGCGGCCTCCCTGTGGTGGCCGACACCGGCGCACGGGTTCCCCTGGACGACCCTCTGGGTCAACGTCACCGGCTGCGCCGTCATCGGCGTGTTCATGGTGATCATCACGGAGGTCCGCGCCGCCCACCCCCTGCTCCGCCCGTTCTTCGGCACCGGCGTCCTCGGCGGCTTCACCACCTTCTCCACGTACGCCGTCGACGTCCGGAACCTGCTCGAGGCCGGCAGGACGGGCGCCGGACTCGTCCACCTCGCGGTGACCCCGCTCGCGGCGCTCGCCGCCGTGTGGGCGGCCGCCTCGGCGACCCGCCGTCTTCTGATCGGGAGGCAGCCATGACCCGGCTGACCGGCACCGTCCTCCGCCTGACCGTGTACGTCGGCGAGAACGACACCTGGCACCACCGGCCCCTCTCCTCGGAGATCGTCCACCGGGCCCGCGCGGCCGGACTCGCGGGGGCCAGTGTCTTCCGCGGCGTCGAGGGCTTCGGCGCCTCCTGCGTCGTCCACACCTCCCGGCTGCTGTCCCTCAGCGAGGACCTGCCGGTGGCGGTCGTCGTGGTCGACACCGAGGAGCGCGTACGGGCCTTCCTGCCGGAGCTCGACGGGCTGGTCGGCGAGGGCCTGGTCCTCCTCGACCGCTGCGAGGCCGTCGGGCACATACGTGGCGAGGGACCGCGGTGAACTGGCTGTACGTGGTGCTGGGCGCCATGGCCGGCGCCCCGCTGCGCTACCTCACCGACCGCGCGGTGCAGTCCCGGCACGACTCGGTGTTCCCCTGGGGGACCTTCACGGTCAACGTCGCCGGCAGTCTGGTCCTGGGCCTGCTCACCGGCGCGGTGGCCGCGGGCGCGGCCGGCTCCCGCCTCCAGCTGCTCCTCGGTACGGGCCTGTGCGGCGCCCTGACCACCTACTCCACCTTCTCCTACGAGACCCTCCGCCTGGCCGGGACCGGCGCCCGCGGCTACGCCGCCGTGAACGTGGTGGCGAGCGTGACGGCCGGCCTGGGCGCGGCCGTCGCGGGCGCGGCCCTGGCCGGAGCGGTCTGGGGTTAGCCCTTGCCGCGCAGCGGCTCCCCGACCCGCCTGAGGTGGCGCAATGCCTCACGGTGCGAGGCGAGCAGCCCCGTCCGGCAGTACGGGATGCCCAGCTCGGCGCAGTACCGCTCGGTGATGACCTGGGCCCGGCCGAGGGCCGGCGTCGGCATGCTGGGGAAGAGGTGGTGCTCGATCTGGTAGTTCAGCCCGCCCATGAACGCGTCGATGAACACCCCGCCGTCGACGTTGCGGGAGGTGAGGACCTGGCGGCGCAGGAAGTCCAGCTCGGTGCCCTCCTCGATCATCGGCATGCCCTTGTGGTTGGGGGCGAACACGGAGCCCAGGTAGATCCCGAACAGACCCTGGTGCACGGCGATGAACGCGAGCGCCTTGCCGGGGGAGAGGACCAGGAACAGCCCGCCGAAGTACACGGCGAAATGGGCGACGAGCAGGGTGCCCTCCAGCACCGGCCGCTTCATCGACGGACTGCGCAGCGCCTTGAAACTGCTGAAACTCAGATTGAGGCCCTCAAGGGTCAGCAGCGGGAAGAAAAGGGCCGCCTGGCGCTTTCCGATGAATCGCGCCGGCCCCTTCGCCTGTTTCGCCTGACGCCGCGACCACACGATGATGTCGGGGGCGACATCCGGGTCCTTCTTCTCGTGATTGGGGTTCGCGTGGTGGCGCGTGTGCTTGTTCATCCACCAGCCGTAGCTCATGCCCAGCAGCACGTCGGCCACCAGCAGCCCGCCGATCTCGCTGGGGCGCCGGCGGGAGAACACCTGGCGGTGGGCCAGATCGTGCGCGGCCAGTCCGAGCTGCCCGAACACCACGGCCAGAGCGGCGGCGACGATCAACTGGCTCCAGCTGTCACCCAGGACGAGAAAAGCGGCGACACCACCGGCTAGCGCCATTCCCACGAGGCCGAAACGCACCGTGTAATAGAGGGGGCGGCGCCGCAGCAGACCCGCTTCGGTTATGCGCCGTGACAATTCGGAAAAGTCGCTTCCCTTTTCGCGTGCGGGTGCGGGCGGGACAGCGGTGATGACCGTCGGATTGACCATGCGCTCGAGTATGGGAAAGATCTCCGCGGGGCGGAATGGCGTTGGCCCCCGGAGGGGAGTGACGGGGACCCCCGACGGGGGGTGTGGCTGGCCCCACCCTCCCGGCACGGGCCCTCCGCTTGACAGTGCCCGCGCCGCCCCCGCACCATCGCCCCGTGAACCTGTCAGACAGCCAGACAGGTGGTACGGGTCCGCGGCGCGTCAGCGCGATGGAAGCGGTCCTCGCCCACCTCCGCGGCGCCATCGAGCGCGGCGAGTACGCGATCGGCGACAAACTGCCCTCCGAGGCGGAGCTGTGCCGCGCCCTCGAGGTCTCCCGGCCCGTGCTGCGCGAGGCGCTGCGGGCCCTGCAGACCATGGGCCTGACCGTGTCCAGGACCGGCAGGGGCACCTTCGTCGTCGCCGACGCCGTGGAGGACCCCACCTTCGGCGACTACGGGGCCGGCGACCTCCTCGAGGTGCGCCGGCACGTCGAGATCCCGGTCGCCGGATACGCCGCCCGGCGCCGCACCCCGGAGGACCTGGACCGGCTGACCCGTCTGCTGGACCGGATGGAGCGGGAGACCGACACCACGGCGTGGGTCGCCATGGACACCCTCTTCCACCTCACCGTGGCCGAGGCCGCCCAGAACCCGGTGTTCCGCCGGGTCATCGAGGAGATCCGGGACGCGCTGGCCCGCCAGTCCGCCTTCCTCAACGAGCTCGGCGGCCGCCGCGAACAGTCCGAGCGCGAGCACCGGGCGATCGTCGAGGCACTCACCGACGGTTCCGAGCGCGACGCGGTCGACGCCATGACCCACCACCTCGACCGCGTCGAGAAGACCCTCACCGCCATCGTGCGCTCCGCGCGCACACCGGCCCCCGACTCCCCCCAGGCAGTGTGATGTACAGCAGTCTCCCCGCGGACGCCCCCCTGATCCGCGAGCCCCTCCACGTCCCCGTCGCCCACCTGATACGCGGCGGGGTCGTCGAAGGCGTCCACCACGGCTCCGTCGTCGTCCTCGGCCCCGACGGCGAGGTCGGCTTCCGGCTCGGCGACATCGAGGCCGCCTGTTACCCGCGCTCCGCGCTCAAGCCCGTCCAGGCGGTGGCGATGGTCCGCGCGGGCCTCCCGCTCGAGGGCGAACTGCTGTCGCTCGCCGCGGCCAGCCACTCCGGCGAGGAACGCCACCTCGCCGGCGTCCGGCGCGTCCTCGAGCTCGCCGGGCTGACGGAGGACGACCTCCGCAACGTCCCCGACCTGCCGTTCGACCCGGTCGTCCGGGACACCTGGGTGCGCGAGGGCCGCCCGCCGTCCCGGCTCGCCCAGAACTGCTCCGGCAAGCACGCCGCCATGCTGTACACGGCCAGGCTGAACGGCTGGTCCCTCGACGACTACCTCGACCCCGCCCACCCCCTCCAGCAGGCGATCGCCGAGATCGTCGAGGACCTCACGGGCCAGCGCGTCGCCGCGGTCACCGTCGACGGCTGCGGTGCGCCGTTGTTCGCGGTCTCCCTGCACGGCCTCGCCCGCGCCGCCGCGCGGATCACCACCGCCGCGCCCGGCACCCCGGAGGCGCGCGTCGCGGACGCGATGAGGGAGCACGCGGAGATGGCCTCCGGGTCCGGCCGGGACGTGGCCGCGCTGATGCGGGCGGTTCCCGGGCTGCTCGCCAAGGACGGATTCGAGGGCGTGCAGGTCGCCGCGCTGCCGGACGGGCGCGCCGTCGCCGTGAAGATCGCCGACGGGGCGGGGCGGGCGCGGGTTCCCGTGACCGCGGCGGGGCTCGCCCGCGCGGGTGTGGATCCGTCGTCGCTCGCTGAGTTCGGGGGAGAGGCGCTGCTCGGGGGCGGGCGGCCGGTGGGGGAGGTGCGGCCGGTTCCCGCGCTGGATCCGGTGACGGCACCGGCCGTGGCGTGACGCGCGCGGTTCCCCGTCGTCCCTCGCGGTCCCGCTCCGCACCGCGGGCCGGGAGGGCCGGTCGCGCCGTTCCCCGCATTTTCCCGGGGGTGCCTCGATCACCGTCGGCCCGTCGGTACCGGACCCCACCGGAGGCGTAGGTACAGGGACACCGCCGCGGCGCCCAGGAGGGCGGCGCCGGCGATGGTCCAGGGGCCGGGGTGGGCCGGGGCGCCGTCCCTCCGGGCCGTCGGGACGAGGGCGGACTCCGGCTCCGGACCGCGCAGCGGGGCGGGCCGCAGGGCGTCCAGGGAGCCCACCGGGTTCACCCGCCCGACTGCCGCGAAGCCCCAGTCCAGCAGCGTGCGGGCCTCCTCGTACACCGCGTGGCCGCCGCCCGACCGGGGGTTCATGACCGTCACCACGAGGGTGTGGCCGTCCCGGCGCGCGGCCGCCACGAGGGTGTTGCCGGCGTTGCTGGTGTAGCCGTTCTTGACGCCGATCAGCCCTTCGTAGGGTTCGACGCCGTCCGCGCCGGTGAGCAGCCGGTTGGTGTTCACGATGCCGTACGAGCCGCCGTCGCGGGCCGGGAACAGCGCCTCGTGCCGGGCGCAGTAGCGCGCGAACTCGTCGTTGCGCAGTCCGGCGCGGCCGAACACCGCCAGGTCGTACGCCGACGACACCTGGCCGGGCGCGTCGTAGCCGTCGGGCGACGTGACCCGGGTGTCACGGGCGCCCAGGGCGCGGGCCTTGGCCTGCATCCGCTCGGCGGTGGCCCGCCAGCCGCCGCTGAGCGCGGCCAGGACCCGCACGGCGTCGTTGCCGGAGCTGAGGAAGACCCCGTTCCACAGGTCGGAGACCCGGTACGTACGGTCCTCCGTCACCCCGACGAGGCTGCTGCCGGGGCCGATGCCCGCCAGCTCCTTCGCGCTGACCCGGTGCCGGATGCCGGCCGGCAGGGTCGGCAGCACGGTGAGCGCGAACAGCGTCTTGAGCGTGCTGGCCGGTGGCAGCCGGCGGTGCGCGTCGTGCGCGGCCAGGACGTCGCCGGTGCGGGCGTCGGCCACCAGCCACGACAGGGCGGACGGATCCGGGACCTCGGGTGCTCCCGGGCGCGGGCGGACGTGTGTGCCGGGCCGGTACAGCAGTGACGCGGCCGCGGCCGTCGCCCGCGGCCCGGGATCCACGCCGGCGATCGCCGCGGCGGGCCCCGTCGCCGGCAGGCTCGCCGTGCAGAGCACACAGATCGACACGGCACCCCGCGAAGTAAATCCGATAGTCATACCGCAAACGTAGGAATGGACTCCCCGGAACACCGTGCTGCCCCGGCCGGGGACCGCCCGCGAGCACTCGGATGCCACACGCCGGCGCGGTGTCAGCCGCCCGGCAGGGTCGGCTGGACGCGCCGCAGGAACGTCGCGTTGTCGGGGGTCTCGCGCATCCGGCCCAGCAGCGTCTCCAGATCAGCCAGCCCGTCCCGCGACCGCAGCGCGCGCCGCAGTCCCTGTACGGCGGTCAACTCGGCCGGATCGAGCAGCAGTTCCTCGCGGCGGGTGCCCGATCGAGTGATGTCGACGGCGGGGAACAGCCGCCGCGCGGCGGCCTCGCGGCTCAGCCGCAGCTCCATGTTGCCGGTGCTCTTGAGCTCCTCGAAATAGAACTCGTCGGCCCGGGAGCCGGTCTCCACCAGGGCCGAGGCGAGGATCGTGAGCGAGCCGCCCTCCTCGGCCTGCCGGGCGGCGCCGAAGAACCGCTTGGGCCCGAGCAGCGCGGCGGCGTCGACGCCGCCGCTGAGGGTGCGGCCGCCGGACGCGGCCGCGTTGTTGTACGCCCGGCACAGCCGGGTCAGCGAGTCGAGCAGCACGACGACGTCCTCGCCCGCCTCGACGAGCCGCTTGGCCCGCTCGACGACCAGCTCGGCGAGCGCGATGTGCTCCTTGGCGGGCCGGTCGAAGGTCGAGGCGTACACCTCGCCGCGCACCGAGCGGCGCATGTCGGTGACCTCCTCGGGGCGTTCGTCGAGCAGCACCACCATCAGCCGGCACTCGGGGTGGTTGCCGGCGACGGCCGCCGCGAGCTGCTGGAGGAGGACGGTCTTGCCGGTCTTGGGCGGCGCCACGAGCAGCCCGCGCTGCCCCTTGCCGACCGGCGCGAGCAGATCGACGACCCGCCCGGCGAGACCGGACGCCGGGTGCTCCAGGCGCAGCCGCCGGTGCGGGTGAAGCGGCGTCAGGTCGCGGAAGTGCCGCCGGGCGTGCGGCGCGTCGGGCGTGCGGCCCTCGACGCGGGTGACCTCGGTCAGGGCGCGCCGGTCGCCGCACACCCCTTCGACGAGGTCGCCCTTGCGCAGGCCGTGGCGGCGCAGCAACGCGGGGGAGACGGGCGGGTCGGAGGGGGAGGGCAGGCAGTTCGCTGCGCGCAGATGCCCCTTCCCGGCCGCGTCGACGTCGAGGACACCGGCGACGAGCCGGGGCTGCTGCCGTACGGGAGGGCGGTCGAGTGCGGTGGTGGTCATGGGGGGTGGTCCTTTCGCGGACGACGGACGGGAACGTGCGGTGGGAAGGAGAAGACCGTGCGGGAGGGCGGACACGCGCCTCCGGACGGCGGAGAGCAGCACCCGGTCACGGTGGGAGGAGACCCTGCCGACGAGGTGGTGCGGGAAAACCGTGCGCCGGTCGGTCACGACGGGCGGTTGCGGCGAACCGAAGAGAATGCGTGGAAGGAAACGGCACCGGAGCCGAAGAAAGGCGTTCCACGGATGCCTCCGCCAGCGTACCACCCGGTGCCGGTGACGGCTACGGGAGCGCGGTCCCGTACGGACGAAGGGCCCGCCGGTGACGACCGACGGGCCCGTGTGCCGGAGTCCTGCCCCGGGTGGTTTCAGGCGGGGTCCTCCTGGGCCCGCACCTCGTCCGCGATCCGCTCGAACCGCGCCCCCGTCGCCGCCACGAGCGCCTGCGCACCCGACAACGGGCGGACCGTCACGGTCAGTTCGTCGATGCGTCCGTCGTCGTCGACGTGGATGAAGTCGCACCCCTCGATCCCGCGGTCACCCACCCGCGCGGTGAACACGAGCATGTGGTCACGGCCGGCCGCGACGGCCTGCGCGCCTTCGCCGCCGAGCCGCCCCGGCGGCCCACCGCCATCCGCGACGAACCCCTGATCAAGATCCAGGCCATGGACGGCACGGACCCCGCGGCGACGGCCGCGCTGCTGGAGGAACGGATGGCGTGGGCGCGCGGCAAACTCGCCCGCTACGCCCGCGTGCGCGAACGCCTGCTGGACGGCCGCTTTGAGGAGGGGAACCCGCGCTGGTGCGAGCGGGTGCTGACCGTGGTGTGCGGCCGTGCTCCCCTAGGCTGACGGGATGTTCGGTCCCGAAGGCCCCCGGCTGCGCGAACTCGCCGTCCAGGCGCTGTCGTCCGTGGAACGCGGCTACGACCTCCTCGCGCCGAAGTTCGACCACACCCCCTTCCGCACGCCCGATTCGGTGCTCGACGCCACCGCCTCGGCACTGCGGCGGACGGGACCCTTCGACGCCGGCCTCGACCTGTGCTGCGGCACCGGCGCGGGCGTCGACGTGCTGCGGCAGGTGTGCCGGGGGCGCGTCACCGGCGTGGACTTCAGCACCGGCATGCTGACCGTCGCGCGGGAGCGCGTCCGGCCGCCGGGGCCGGCGACCGGCTGGGTGCGGGCGGACGCGCGGGCACTGCCGTTCGGCCCGGTCTTCGACCTCGTGGTCAGCTTCGGCGCGTTCGGCCACTTCCTGCCCCGTGAACTGCCGGGACTGTTCACCCAGGTCCGCTCGGTGCTGCGGCCGGGCGGACGCTTCGTCTTCCCCGTGGTCGCGCCGCCCCGGCCGGGCTCCCTCACCTACGGGATGCTGCTGGGGTTCGACGCCGTGATGCGGGTGCGCAACGCCGTCCGGCGCCCGCCGTTCGTCATGTACTACCGCACCTTCCGCCTCGGCGACACGCGGCGCGAACTGACCCGCGCGGGATTCCGGGTGGAGCTCCAGGCGCTGCCCGAGTTCGGACGGCGCCGGGACGGCAGCCCGAAGGTCCGGCTGGTCGTCGCCGCGCGGGCGGACGCCTGACGGCCGGAGGACGGCCGCGGCCGCCCTCCGGCCGGTGGCCTACTCGGTGCGCAGCGCCGTGGCGGTACGGGCCCCGGCGGCCCAGCCGGCCGGCGCAAGCGCACCCAGGACGGCGATGAGGAGGCCGCCGAGTGCGAGCAGCGGCAGTTCGGCCCCGTGGTGGACGGCGATGACGGAATCGGGGAGGCGGAGCCCCACGCTGTCACCCATCGCGGGGAGGACTTGGCCGTGCAGGGCCACGCCGAGCGGCACGCCCGCGGCGCCTGCGACCAGTCCGGTCACCACGACCGAGGTGAGGACCATCGTGACGGTCTGACGAGGCGTCATGCCGAGCGCCTTGTGGACACCGAGCTCCCGGACGCGCTCGCGGGTGTCGAGCAGTACGCCGTTGAGCACGCCGAGCGCGGCGACGGCGACGAGCATCGACGTGAGGATCACGGACAGCGCGTTGAGCGTGACGACCATGTCGCCGCCGGAGTCGAGCCCGCCGGCCCGGGCGGTGGCCCCCAGCGGTGCCAGGTCCTTGTTCAGCGCGTCCACGTAGGCGGAGACGTCGGTGCCGGGCGCGACCGCGATGTGATGGCTCGTCTCCGTCAGGTCGGGACGCGTGGCGGTGAGGGTCGAGACGTCGGTGAAGACCTGCATGCCGTCCTTGCGGGGGTCGAGGACCTCACCGACGATCAGGACCGTGACCGGCTCGGCCAGGCCGTCCAGGGTGACGCTGTCGCCGACGCGGGTGCCGGTGGCGGCCAGGAAGGGAGTGGGGACCACGGCCTCGCCGGGCCCGTCGAACCAGCGGCCCGAGACCATCGTGTAGCCGCCCCAGGAGGCGTCGCCGGTGAAGGCGGTCACGTCGATGGTGCCGGTCGGGCCGGACACGGTCGCCCGTACCGTCGAGGCGCTGTAGTGCTTCCCGGTTCCGGCGGCGGCCCCGACGGCCGCGGCGACCGCGGCCGGATCGGCCCTGGGCCGCTTCTCCCGGTCGGGGAGCCGGGGGCCGAAGTCGGGCAGGGGCGCGGGCACGGTGACATCGGCGACGTCGTGGGCCCTGGCCTTCATCACCTGGCCGAGCGAGGCGCTCATTCCCACGGTGAACGTGACGGCGACGGTGCCGAACAGGATTGCCGTGCCCATGGCCAGCGCGCGAGCGGGCCGCGCGAAGGGCCTGGCCAGCCCCAGGGCCACCGGCCGCGGCAACGGCAGTCGGCCGGCCAGCCGGGCCGCCCACCGGCCGCGCCCCGCCGAAGCGGTGCGGCCGACGGCGAGCGCGTCGACCGTGCGCAGCCGGCCGGCCCGCCGGGCGCTCGCCCACGCGGTCACCGCCACCAGGCCGAGCACCCCGGCGGTCACCGCCAGGTCGACCCAGGGGGTGACGGCGGTGGACGAGGTGCCGTAGACCTCGTCGGTATCGGCCAGCACGGGGACGGCGAGCAGATGGCCGGCGAGGACACCGAGGGCCGTACCGACGGCGGCCGGGACCAGCGCCTGGCCCACGTAGGCCCGCACGACCTGGGCCGGGGTGAAACCGACGGCCTTGAGGATGCCGATGCGGCGGGTTCCCGTGCCCACGGCCGACGCGACGACGTTGCCCACGATGAGCACCGACATGACCAGGCCCAGGGCGCCGAACGCCATGAGGAACGGGACGTAGAGGGCGGTTTCGCGCTCGGCGGCCTTCCGCACGGTGAGCCACGACTGTTCGCCGACGGCCGCTTCCGGCGGCAGGGACCGCGTCACCGCCCTGCCGCCCGCCGCGATCCGGGCGGCGGTGCCCGCGTCGGTGAAGCGGTAGAGCATCTGGTAGCCGCCGCTGCCGGGCGCGGTGAGCGCCGGCATCTGGGACGGAACCACCCAGGCGTCGGCGGTCCGCGTGACCGAGCGGGCCACACCGACCACCGTCAGCGTCGGACCGCCGGGCAGACCGGGAAAGGTGATCTCCCTGCCCATGGCCGGGACGAGCGAGGAGTCGGCGGACAGCACGATCTCGCCGGAGCGCGTGGGCCACCGCCCGTCGAGCAGCGCCACCTCGTCCACGTCCCGGCCGGGGCCGCCCCGGCCGACCACGGTCATCGGCCACTCGGGACCCGCCCCGTCCGACCGCGGGGTGACCGTCGCCGTACGGAACGGGCCGGCCGCGGCGCTCACCCCTTCGGCGTCCTTGGTCTCCGCCAGCCGCCCGGCACCCACCCGGTCCGCGTCGAACCGCACGGACAGGTGCGCGCCGCGCTGCCTGGCGAAGGCGTCGTCGAAGGGAGCGCCGGACACCACGAGCAGCGATCCGCCGAGGACGGAGGCGGCCACCGCCATCATCGTGGCGAGCCCGATCACCAGTGTGTGCACCCGGCGCCGCCCCACCCCCGAGCGCACCACCGTGCCGAGCGCGCTCATCGGACGGCCTCCGTGCCGACGGCCCGTGCCGACGGGACGTCCTCGACGACGCGGCCGTCGGCGATCCGCACCGTGCGGTCGGTGCAGGACCGGGCCAGAGCCAGGTCGTGGGTGACCACGACGATGGTCTGGCCCTCGGCGTTGACAGCGCTGAGCAGCCTGCTGACGTCCTCCCCGGCGGCCGTGTCCAGGGCCCCGGTCGGCTCGTCGGCCAGGAGCAGCGCAGGCCGGTTCACCAACGCCCGCGCCACCGCGACGCGTTGCCGCTCGCCGCCCGACAGCCGCCCCGGGTAGGCGCGGGCATGCCGGTCGACGCCCAGCAGTTCCAGCAGCTCCGCCGCCCGGCGGTCCGCCTCGCCACGTCCCGCACCCGCCAGGCGCGCGGGCAGGGCGACGTTCTCGGAGACGGTCAGATCGTCGAGCAGGTGGAAGAACTGGAAGACCATGCCGATCCTCGACCGCCGGAAGAGCGCCGATCCGGCTTCACCGAGCCGGTCCACCCGCACCCCGTCCACGGTGACGGTTCCCGCGTCGGGCCGGTCCAGGCCCGCGATCAGATTCAGCAGTGTGGACTTGCCACTGCCGGAAGGGCCGAGGACCGCGACGGCCTCGCCGGGCCGCACGGTCAGCGACGCCTCGCGCAGAGCGGGCGGGCCGTCGTCGTACCGGCGGCTCACCTCGCACACTTCGATCACCGGCAGGGTCATGAACAGCTCCTCGCGTACGGTCACTTGACTGCGTGAACGCTAGGAGCGCGCCCGGCCCGTCCGCGTCGCCCGCCCGGACCCTTTGCGGTACCGCGCCGGGACGAACCCTCCGGACGTCATCCCTGCGATGTAGGCGGAGGAGGTATCCGCCCCGGTGGAAATGACCACCGGGACGGACTCCGTGGCTCCGCGCGACGGCGACAATGATCCGGTGAGGGACGTACCTACGATGCCGGAGCGGCTGCGGGAAGCCGTCCGCCGGACGGTCCGCGACGCCGGGCTGTCGAGCGGCCCACCGCTGCGGCCCACCCGCCGCGCCCGGCAGTTCGACGCGCTGGTGGCACTGGCACTCGGCATCGCCACCGTCTACTACGGCATCGACAACGTCGGCAACGTCGTGGTGCGGGAGCTCGCACCCGGTGTGGTGCGCCTCGAGCCGCGTCCGTCCGGCCTCGGCGGCCTGGTCCTCATGGTGTCCCTCGCGGCCGTCGCCTCGGGTGCCCTCGCGCTGCGCCGCCGCTACCCGCTCGCCGTGCTGTGCGTCGTGACGGCCGCGACCCTGGCGACACCGCAGAACGTCCTGCGGCTGACCTTCTACGCGTTCGTCATCGCCGTCTACAGTGCCGCGGTTCACAGCCCGTACCGGGTGGCGACCCTGGTGGGGCTGCCGGTGTCGGTCGCGCTGGTCGGCACCTCGGGGAACTCGGTGACACCGATCGTCCCCAACGAGTACATCGTCCTGCTGATCCTGGTTCCCATGGCCGTGGCCGCCGTCGGACTGCGCACCTGGAAACTCCGCACCGACGAGGGCCGTGCCCGGCTGCTGGCCCTGGAACGCGAACAGGCCGAGGCGCTGCGCCGGGCCGTCGAGCACGAGCGGGCCCGGATCGCGCGCGAACTGCACGACGTCGTCACGCACAACGTCAGCGTGATGATCATCCAGGCGGGCGCGGCCCGCAAGATCATGGAGACCTCTCCCGGACAGGCCGGAGAGGCGCTGCTCGCCGTCGAGGCGGGCGGACGGGCGGCCATGACCGAACTGCGCCACGTCATGGGACTGCTCACCATGGCCGACGAGGGGGAGGGGACGGACGCGGGTGCGGACCCGTCCGGTACGGCTGCGGTGCCGGCCCCGCAGCCCGGTCTGGACCAGCTGGAGACGCTGATCACACGGGTCCGGGACGCCGGACTGCCCGTCGACCTGACCGTGACCGGCCCGCCCCGTCCTCTCCCGCCCGGCCTCGAACTCGCCGCCTACCGCGTGGTCCAGGAGGCCCTGACCAACACCGTGAAGCACGCGTCGGGCGCCACCGCCGCCGTGACCGTCGCATACGGTCCGGAACGACTCCGGGTGGAAGTCACCGACACCGGTGGACGCCCGGGCGCCCCGGCCGGAAGCGGCCGGGGCCTGATCGGACTGCGCGAGCGCCTCGCCGTCTACGGAGGCACCCTGAACACCGGCCGCCGGCTGACCGGCGGCTACCGTGTGGAAGCCCTGATCCCCTTGGAGGCACCGTGACCGAGCCACTGCGTGTGCTCCTCGCCGACGACCAGACCCTGGTCCGTACCGGGTTCCGGCTGATCCTCGGTGCCGACGGCATCGACGTCGTCGCCGAGGCGACCAACGGGGCCCAAGCGGTCGAGGAGGTCCGGCGCACACGTCCCGACGTGGTCCTGATGGACGTACGGATGCCCGAGATGGACGGCCTGGAGGCCACCCGCCGCATCCTGGCGGGCGCCCCGGGCGAACCGCGCGTCATCATCCTGACCACCTTCGACCTCGACCGCTACGTCTACGCGGCACTGACCGCCGGGGCCAGCGGCTTCCTCCTCAAGGACGTCACCCCCGAGCAACTGACCGCGGCCGTCCGCACGGTCCGCACCGGCGACGCCCTCCTCGCGCCGGCCATCACCCGTCGTCTCGTGCAGCGTTTTGCCGGAGGCGAACATCGATACGGTGCCGGAGGCGAACATCGATACGGTGCCGGAGGCGAACATCCATACAGTGCCGGAGGCGAGCCCCCGTACAGCGCCGAAGGCGAACACCGGCACAACGCCCAGCAGGGCGGCGGCACCGCCGCCCTCCACCGCGACCTCGCCCCGCTCACCCCACGCGAACTGGAGGTCCTCGGCCTGCTGGCCCGGGGACTGAGCAACGCCGAACTCGCCGGCCGCCTCCATCTGGCCGAGGCGACCGTCAAGACGCACGTCGCCCGCATCCTCGCCAAGCTCGGACTCCGTGACCGTGTCCAGGCCGTCATCGTCGCCTACGAGACGGGACTGGTCAGTGCCGGCGCGCACGAGGCCGCCCGGTCGGCCCCGGTGCCGGTCACAGGGCGGCCGGCACCGTGAACTCGTAGACCAGGGCGTCCTCCTGGGCGTCCATGACGAGTTCGGTGATCTCCAGCGGACGGGCGTACTGGTCGTGCACCCGCCGGGTGACCCGGACCGACGGCGTCCCCGCGACCGGCGCGATCGTGTCGCGGTGATGCAGGGTCAGGCCCGCCCGGCGCATCCAGTCGTAGGCCCGCCGCAGTTCCGCCGCGCCGGTGCCGTCGGCCCGGTCGCGGTAGCGGCCCAGTTCCTCGACCTCCGCGAGCGCCACGGCGGAAAACGATGTCACCGCCGTCCGCAGGTCCCGTCCGTCGGCCGACGCGGACCAGTAGCGGTGCACCAGCGTGGGCCGGGCCGGGGCCACTTCGAGCACCTCGGCGTGGCCGGGCGGCGGGGCCTCCCAGGTGACGGTGGCCCTGGACACCGTGCCCCGGCCGGCGCACCGCGCGCCGAGCGGGAAGCCGGACGAGGCCGGCGTCTCCACCGGCAGGCCGGGCAGCGCGGCGTGGCTGCCCCGCCGGTCGGTGGCGACCAGTCCGTCCCGGCGCAGCACCTCCAGCGCCTGTCGTACGGTCTCCCTGCTGACCTCGAAGTGCTCGGCCAACTGCCTTTCGCCGGGGAGGCGTTCACCGGGCGGAATCGTTCCGTCCCGCAGTTCGCCGAGCAACTCCGTCGCGATCCTCCGGTAGAGCGGCTCCCCTTCGGTGAGCGGGTGGTCGTGCGGGGTGGTGCGGGCCATGCCGCGCCTCCTGTTGATGACGGTCCGTAGCCGTGCGGGCTCGTTGCGCCACCACATCTAGCATTGGTCTACACCACAAGGGAAGAGCGGTCCGGCGGTTCGGCCGGAACCGTACGGTCCCCTCAGATGTGCGACCGCATCCAGCGCAGCTTGGCCGCCTCCTGGAAGGGGCCGCCGCCCTCGTGGTCGTTGAAGTCGTACACCTCGATCGCCTTGTCGTCGTGCGCCCAGGCGTTGAAGGCCCCGAACACCGTCGAGGGCGGGCAGGTCTGGTCCTCCAGGGCCGCCGAGAACAGGGCGGGCGCGCTGCCGCGGGCGGCGAAGTGCACACCGTCGAAGTAGGACAGCGTGCGCAGGACGTCCTCGAAGCGGCCGCGGTGCGTCTTGAGGTAGGAACCGATCTCCCGGTACGGCTGCCGGTCGGTGAGCGTCGTCGCGCGCGGGAAGTCACAGAGGAACGGCACGTCCGGCGCGACACCGGCCAGGTCCGGGACCAGCCCGCCCACCGCGATGGCGATGCCCCCGCCCTGGCTGGCGCCCACGGCGACCGTGCGGCTCGCGTCGGTCAGCGGGTGCGACCGCGCCGCCTCCACCGCCCGTACGGCGTCCGTGAACACCCGCCGGTAGTAGTAGTTCTCGGGGGCGTCGATGCCGCGCGTCATGAAACCGGGGTACGCCGGAGCGCCGCCCACCGGGTCCGCCGTACCGCCGCCGGCGCCCCAGGCGCTGCCCTGGCCCCGGGTGTCCATCACGAAGTGGGCCCGGCCCGTGGACGCCCACAGCAGGTGCTCGTGCGGCAGCCCGCGGCCACCGCCGTAGCCGATGAACTCCACCACCAGCGGCAGCGGGGCGCCGGCGTCGGCGGGCAGCGTCAGCCAGCCCTTGACGGGGTGGCCTCCGAACCCGGCGAACGTCACGTCGAAGACCCGCACCGTGGACAGGCCCGTGTCCACCGGCTCGAAACGGGCGTCCAGATCGTGCTCGCGCGCCTCCTCGAGCGTCTTGGACCAGAACGCGTCGAAATCCTCGGGCGCGGTGGACGCGCTGCGGTACTCGCGCAGTTCGTCGAGGGGGAGGTCGAACAGGGCCATCAGGGACCGCCTTCGTGAAGAGACAGTGCGAAGCGATGACACCGTACGTGGATCACCGGCGCCGTCGCCAGAGGCTTCGGGGAAAGTCCCAGGTGGTGGGCATGGAAAGCGGTTGCCCTCAGAGGGGTGGGAAGGGGCGGCCGTCGGCTCGGACGCCGCGGTGCGTCCACTCCGGGCCGGTACGGGCCCGTACCCGCTCCGCCGGCCCGTGGAGCACCGTCGCCCCGCGCACCGCCCGGCGCCGATGCCGTGCTGCCCCACCGGGGCGGCGTCGACCGGGGGCGGCACATCGCGCCCACGGGAGTCGAACCACACGCGCACCACGTCGCCGGGACGCGCGTCCGCCGGGACGCGGACGACGGTGGTGCGCGGCCGACGGCGGTGCGCGGTCCCTCACCCGGCTCCGTCCAGCGCACGCCCGCGCGGAACACGTGCCGACCGCCGGACCGGGCCGCGGACCGCACCGCGCGGACCGCTCCACGACCTCGGCGCGCACGCGGTGGCGGTCGGCGCCGTCCACTCCTCGACGACGTCCGAGCGCCGGCACGGCACCCGCGTTCGCATCTCGGACCTCCCCGCCGTCACCGCGGCCGGGGGACACGGACGGAGCCGTACGCGACGGCGGCCCCCGGCGTCCCTCCGCGGCACGCGGCATCCACGGAACAGCTCCGGCCGGATGCCTGGCCGGGGCCGTGCGAGACGGCGGTTGCCCTGACGGGGGCGTCCCGGTCAGCCGAAGCGCTCGATACGGATCCGCTCCACGGGCTGGCCGGCCGCCACGAGCAGCCTGGAGGCGTGCTCGGCAAAGGAATTGGAGCCGCACACATAGGCCTCCCACCCACCGGGAGGCTGTTCGGCCAGGAACGGCGCCACATGTGCGGCCGTCATACGTCCCACGGGCACACCTTCCGGGGCGCTGCGTGTGAACACCCGAGTCGTCTCCGCGCCGAACTCCCGCGCGTAGATCAGCTCCTCGGGGCTGCGGGCCGACACCACCAGGCGCAGCGGCAGTTCCATGCCCCGGGACCGGTGGTGCCGCACCATCGACATCAGCGGGACCACTCCGGAGCCGGCGCCCACCAGCAGCGCGGGCCGGTCGCCCGGCCAGGCGAAGAAGCCGCTGAGCGGGCCGCGCACCTCGACCCGGTCACCGGGACGGGCCACCGTGTGGAACCAGCCCGAGACCTCGCCGCCCTCGACATGGTCCAGGGTCAGCTCGATGTGCCCGGAGTCGTCCGGTGCCGACGCGATCGAGTAGTGGCGCTGGGCCACATAGCCGTCCTCGGCGGTCAGCCGCAGCAGCAGATGCTGACCGGGTACGTGCCCCGGCCAGCCGGGCACGGCGAACCGGAAGGTCGTCGCCCGCGGGGTCTCGTGGCGGATCCCGGTCAGGGTCGCCGTCCGCCATACGGACGCGGTCTGCTCGCTCACGCCGATCCGCCCGGGCACCGCGAACCGCGTCGGCGGAGCGAAGCGCCCCGGCGCGGCCGGTGCCGTCCGTGTCATCTGTGTCGTCCGCTCAGTCACCGGAGTACCGCTGCTCCTCCCAGGGATTGCCGCGCGCGTGGTAGCCGTTGCCCTCCCAGAAGCCCGGCTCGTCGTGGTCGAGGAGCCGCAGCCCCGCGATCCACTTGGCGCTCTTCCAGAAGTACAGGTGCGGCACGATCAGCCGTGCCGGGCCGCCGTGCTCGGGAGGCAGCGGCCGACCGTCGTACTCCCAGGCGATCCAGGCCCGGCCGCCGGTCACATCCGCGAGCGGCAGGCTGGTGGTGTAACCGGTGTGCGCGTACGCGACCACATGTGTGGCCGACTCATGGGGCCGGACCACATGGAGGAACGCGTCCAGCGAGACGCCGCCGAACCGCACCCCGAACTTCGACCAGCTCGTCACACAGTGGATGGCTCCCTCGTACGCCGAGGTCGGCAGCGCGTGCGCCTGCTCCCAGTCCCAGGTGCGGGGCTCCGCCACCAGCCCGTCGATCCGGAAGGTCCAGTCGGCGGGCGCGAGGTCGGGTGTGACCTCGGCGGACAGGACGGGCCATTCGTCGCCCGCGTCGTACTGACCCGGCGGCAGTCCGGGGTTGTGCACGCGAGGGCGGCCGGTGAAGCCTCGGGTGATGTTCACGTGATCGGCGATTCCGTTACGACTGGTGCTCAAGTGTTTCCGTGTTCAACCGTACGCGGTGTCCGCGACCGATGCGGTGCCAGGCCGGTCACGGCCCCGCAGAACCGGTCCGCCCGGAACCGGTCCGCGTGGTGCGGCGCTCCGGCTGCCCGGCGCACGGTGGCCGGCCGACCGGTGGGCCCGCGGCCGCCGCTCGTCTCCGGTTGCCCGAGCAGCGTGTACGACATCCGGCTGCCCGAGCAGCATGTGTACGGCGCCGGCGCCGACCCGGGACGCGTACGTCCGGCCGACGCGCGGGCACGGCGGGCGAAGACCGTCCTCCCGCCCCGGCCGGTCCCCATGCCCCCGGCCGCCTCCACCCGTGCCCACCTCTCTCCGCGTTCCCGAAGCACCGTACAGCGGCAGTGATCGTCGAGTACCATGACCGCTGGCTGCGGACCGCCCCAGCCTGAGACCGCCGAGGAGGTGAGACCCATTACCGCTGTGTCAGGTCGGGTGCTCTCACCTCGAAGCGACGCGGACCACCGGCAGTAGGTGACCGCGAGAGCGCCCTTCGGCTCCCGAAAGGTCCAGGCTCTTGCCGCACACGCCGTCCCCGTCACCCTCTCCCTCCGCCGTCCCGCCGTCCCCGTCCCGTGACGCCGTCGTGGCCGCGCTCCGCGCCGCCGGCTGCGTCTTCGCCGAGGACGAGGCCGAGTTGATCCTCGCCGCCGCGCCCACCCCCCAGGACATCGCCCCGATGGTCGAACGCAGGGCGACCGGAACGCCCCTCGAACTCGTCGTCGGCTGGGCCGAGTTCCACGGCCGGCGCATCACCGTGGAACCCGGTGTCTTCGTGCCCCGCCGCCGCACCGAGTTCCTCGTCGAACAGGCACTCGCCCAGGCGCCGGACGCCTCCGTCGTCGTGGACCTGTGCTGCGGCTCCGGTGCCGTCGGCGCGGCCCTGGCCGCCGGACTCGGCGCGGTCGAGCTGCACGCCGCCGACATCGACCCGGCCGCCGTGCGCTGTGCCCGCCGCAATGTCGCCGGGTTCGGCGGACAGGTCCACACCGGCGACCTGTTCGCGGCGCTCCCCGGCGACCTGCGGGGCCGCGTCGGCATCCTCGCGGCCAATGTGCCGTACGTGCCCAGTGACGAGATCGGCCTGCTGCCCCCGGAGGCCCGTGATCATGAGCCGCCGGCCGCGCTCGACGGCGGCGCGGACGGCCTCGACGTGCTGCGCAGGGTCGCCGCCGGTGCGCCCGAATGGCTCGCGCCGGGCGGCTGCCTCCTGGTGGAGACCAGCAGCCGGCAGGCCCCCGCCGCCGTCGGCGCCTTCACCGCCGCCGGCCTGCGGACCCGCCTGGCCGCCTGCGACGAGCGGTACGCCCATGTCGTGATCGGTGTGAGGCCGTAGGACCAGGACCGGTCAGGGGGCCGGGGTCGTCCCAGGGGACCGGGGCGGTCTGTCTCAGGGGGCCGGGGTCGTCGCGCGGGCGATGAGCAGGGCCACGTCGTCGGCGTTGTCGGGTTCGTGCAGGGTGCGCAGGAGCAGGTCGCAGACCTCCTCCAGGGAGTCGCCGGGGTGGTCCAGCAGGGCCAGCAGCCGGTCCAGGCGCTCGTCCAGCGGATGCCGGCGCGTCTCGACGAGACCGTCGGTGTAGAGCACCAGCCGGTCGCCCGGTTCCAGCTCGACGGTGGTCGTGGAGAAGGTGACCCCGCCCACTCCCAGCGGCACTCCGGTGGGCAGGTCGAGCAGTTCGGGGGCGTGGCCCACCCGCACCCGGGCCGGCGGCAGATGCCCGGCGTTGGCGATCGCGCACCGCCGTTCGCGGGGATCGTGGACGGCGTAGACACAGGTCGCGATCGCCTGGTCCAGACCGCCGGTGATCCGGTCCAGGTGCTCCAGGAGGACGGCCGGATCGAGGCCGAGGGAGGCGAGGGTGTGGGTCGCCGTGCGCAGCCGGCCCATGGTGGCCGCCGCGGGGATGCCGCTGCCCATCACGTCCCCCACGACGAGGGCCGTCCTGCCGTCCTCCAGCGGGATCACGTCGAACCAGTCGCCGCCGACCTCGCTGGTGGCGCCCGCCGGCTGGTAGCGGGAGGCGACCTCGAGGCCCCCCGTCACGGGCGGATGGCTCGGCAGCAGGCTGCGCTGCAGGGTGAGGGCGGTGTCGCGGGCGTTCTGGTACCAGCGGGCGTTGTCGATCTGCACGGCCGCGCGGGAGGCCAGCTCCCGCGCGAGCAGTAGGTCGTCCGCGTCGAACGGCCGGGGGCTGCGGGTACGGATGAGGTCGAGGGCGCCCAGCACCTCCCCGCGCGCGATCAGCGGCACGGCCAGGTACGAGTGGACACCCGCCCGCGCCAGCTGCGCGGCCGACTCCGGGGAGCGGGCGATCCGCGCCAGGTCCTCGTCCTTCACCTGCGGCACCACCACCGGCAGCCCGGTGCGCACGCACTCGGTGATCAGCCGGTCCGGCGCGTACCGGGTCACGTGGCCCGGCGGGTCGGCCGCCGCCAGCACCTCGTCCGCGTCCACCGCGCGTACCGCCAGCGCCCGGATCACCGCGGGCTCGGCGGGGCCGAGGGTGCTGCGGTGGCCCCGCACCACCGCGTCCAGCAGGTCCACCGCCGCCGCGTCGGCCAGCTCCGGCACGGCCACGTCGGCGAGCTCACCGGCCGTGCGGTCCAGCTCCAGGGCGGTGCCGATCCGGGCGGTGGCGTCGGCGATCACGGCGAGCCGGCGCCGCGCGGTCTCGGCCTCCGCGTTCGCCCGGTACTGCTCGGTGATGTCCACCACCGACACGGCCACCCCCAGCACCGTGCCGAGCGCGTTCTCCAGGCGGTACAGCGAGACCGCCCAGGTGTGGTCCTCGTCCGGATCGGCCGGGGTCCGGCCGGTCGTGGTCCGGTCGATGACGGGCCGGCCGGTCTCCAGGACCCGGCGCGCGGAGGTCTCGAACACCTCGGTGTCCACCAGCGGCAGCAGTTCCCGGACCGTGCGGCCCAGGTGCTCCTCGGCCGGCATGCCGTTGATCTTCTCCAGCGCCGGGTTCACCGAGACGTAGCGCAGGTCGCCGTCCAGCACGGCCAGCCCTATGGGGGACTGGGCGACGATCCGGGTGGACAGGGCCACGTCCCGCTCCAGCCGGCGCACGGTCGACCGGTCCACCGCCAGGCCGAGGGCGTACACGTTCCCCCGGTCGTCCAGCAGCCGCATGTTGCGGAACTCCACCAACCGGGTGTCGCCGTCCTTGCGCCGGATCGGGAAGGCCCCGGCCCAGCTCCGCCCGGTGCGCATGACGTCGGCGAAGAGCTTCACCACGAGGTCCAGATGTTCCTCGTGCACCATGATCCGGGCGGCGTACTGGCCCAGGGCCTCCCGAGCGTCGTACCCGAACAGCTCCTCGGCCTGGGGGCTCCACAGCACGATCCGCCCCTCGGCGTCCAGGACCACCGAGGCCACCCGCAGCACGTCGAGCAGCCCGCTGGGACGTACCGGCCCACGCACCGGTCCGTCGCCGTCGGCCGGGGATGACCCCGCTGTACTCATCGCACGCCCCGCCTTCACCTGATCGCCACGGCACGTCTTCACCGTGCCGACACCCCTTGTTCTACCGCGCGCGGGACCGATTCTCCGCCGCTCCTGCCGTCCGGTTCCAGCTTCCCCCACCATCGGGGCGGGCGCCCCGCGAAGCCGGCGCCGCGGCGGCGCGCGGGTAGTGCTCTTCGGCGGGTGGTGCTTTGCTGAGTGGGGGGCGGGGACGGCACGGCCACGAGAGGAGCGATCACGATGGGCAGTGAGCGACCGCACCCGGAGTCCGTCTCGGTCGAGATCAGCGGATGCAGCAAGGACGACGCCCGGATCGTGTTCGACACGCTGTGCGCGTGCTTCACGTCCGACCGGTGCTCCGACGACGTGCCGGAGGAGTTCTCCGAGACCCGCCCGACGGTCTGGCTCGGCACCTTCGACGTCGCCGACGCGCACGAGGGCACCCGGCCCGGGGCCCGGCTGGCCGCGTCGGTCGACGCCGACGTGCACGGCGGCTACTGGGCGGTCGACCGGTTCCGTACCACCCTGGGCTCCCTGTTCACGGTGCACGAGCTGAGCACGGTCCCCGGCGATCAGGAGGAGGAGTTGCACGTGCGCCTCGAAAGCCGGTGACGTTCCCGGCCCCGTGTGCCCTCCGTCTCTTATGCAACTAGTTGCATAAGGCGGTGCGCGTGCCTTACAACTACAGGCACGACACCGCGCACGGAGGGCCCCATGAGCCGTTACCCCCACCTGCTGACCCCCCTCGACCTGGGCTTCACCACCCTGCCCAACCGGGTCCTCATGGGCTCCATGCACGTGGGCCTGGAGGAGGCCGAGGGCGGCTTCGCCCGCATGGCCGAGTTCTACGCCGCCCGCGCCCGCGGCGGGGTCGGCCTCATCGTCACCGGCGGCATCGCCCCCAACGACGAGGGACGCCCCTACGAGGGCGGCGCGAAGCTCACCACCGAGGCCGAGGCGGACCGGCACCGGACCGTCACCGACGCCGTGCACCGCGAGGGCGGGCGCATCGCGATGCAGATCCTGCACTTCGGCCGGTACGCCTACCACCGGAACCTGGTCGCCCCCAGCCCCCTCCAGGCGCCGATCAGCCCCTCCCTGCCCCGCGAGCTGACCGACGCCGAGGTCGAGCGCACCGTCGACGACTACGCCCGCGCCGCCCGCCTCGCCCGGCGGGCCGGCTACGACGGCGTCGAGATCATGGGCTCCGAGGGCTATCTGATCAACGAGTTCACCGCCGCGCGGACCAACCACCGCACCGACCGCTGGGGCGGCTCCTACGAGAACCGCATGCGCTTCCCCGTCGAGATCGTCCGCCGGGTGCGCGAGGCGGTCGGCGAGGACTTCATCGTCGTCTACCGGCTCTCCATGCTCGACCTGGTGCCCGACGGCTCCACCCTGGACGAGGTGATCACCCTCGCCAAGGCCGTGGAGGCCGCCGGCGCCACGATCATCAACACCGGCATCGGCTGGCACGAGGCCCGCGTCCCCACCATCGCCACCTCCGTGCCGCGCGGCGCCTACACCTGGGTCACCAAGCGCCTCATGGGCGAGGTGTCGGTGCCACTGGTCACCACCAACCGCATCAACACCCCCGAGCTCGCCGAGCGACTGCTCGCCGAGGGCTGCGCGGACATGGTGTCGATGGCCCGCCCGATGCTCGCCGACCCCGACTTCGTCGCCAAGGCCGCCGCCGGCCGCCCCGAGGCGATCAACACCTGCATCGGCTGCAACCAGGCCTGCCTCGACCACACCTTCAGCGGGCAGATCACCTCCTGCCTGGTCAACCCGCGCGCCTGCCACGAGACCGAGCTGGTGCTCTCCCCGACCCGCCGCCGCAAGCGCGTCGCCGTCGTCGGCGCCGGCCCGGCCGGCCTCGCCTGCGCGGTGAGCGCCGCCGAACGCGGCCACCACGTCACCCTGTTCGACGCCGCGAGCGAGATCGGCGGCCAGCTCAACGTGGCCCGCAAGGTCCCCGGCAAGCAGGAGTTCGACGAGACCCTGCGCTACTTCCGCACCCGCCTCGCCGAACTGGCCGTCGACGTACGCCTGGACACGCGCGTCACCGCCGACGACGTGGCCGGGTACGACGAGACCGTCGTCGCCACCGGCGTCACCCCGCGCGTCCCCGACATCCCCGGCGTCGACCACAGAAGCGTCCTCGGCTACCTCGACGTCCTGCGCGACGGCGCCCCCGTCGGCGACCGGGTCGCGGTCCTCGGCGCGGGCGGCATCGGCTTCGACGTCGCCGAGTTCCTCACCGACGGCGGCGACAAGGCGCACGAGGACCCCGAAACGTACTTCCGCCGGTGGGGCGTCGACCCCGACTACCGCGCCCCCGGCGGCCTCACCGCACCCGAACGGCCCGCCCCGCCGCGCACCGTCCACCTGCTGCAGCGCAAGACGTCCAAGGTCGGCGCCGGCCTCGGCAAAACCACCGGCTGGATCCACCGCACCGAACTCAAGCACCGCGGCGTCACCATGGTCCCGGGCGTGCGCTACGACCGGATCGACGACGCCGGACTGCACGTCACCGTCGACGGCGAGAGCACCGTCCTGGAGGTCGACACCGTCGTCCTGTGCACCGGCCAGGAGCCGCGCCGCGACCTGTACGAGGAACTGGTCGCCGCCGGACGACCCGCCCACCTGATCGGCGGCGCCGACGTGGCCGCCGAACTGGACGCCAAGCGCGCCATCAAGCAGGGCACCGAGCTGGCGGCGGCGCTGTAGGCCCTGCCGCCGGTGTCCCGCCCGCCCGGCGGCGTCCGGGCCGGGCGCGGCCCGTCCCTAGGATGAGCCCATGTCACTCCCGCACGCGATCCTCACCGCCCTGCTCGAGAAGCCGTCGTCGGGGCTGGAGCTGACCCGCCGCTTCGACCGGTCGATCGGCTACTTCTGGTCCGCGACGCACCAGCAGATCTACCGCGAGCTGGGGAAACTGGAGGCCGAGGGCCTGATCCGGGCCCTCCCCTCCGAGCAGCCGGCCCGGGGGCAGAAGAAGGCGTACGAGGTCCTGCCGGCGGGACGCGCGGAACTGGCCCGCTGGACCTCCGCGTCCCAGGACCCCAAGCCGCACCGTGACGCGATGCTGCTGCGGCTGAGGGCGGCGGCCGTGGTGGGCACCGCGGGCCTGGCGGCCGACCTGCGGCGCCACCGGGAGCTGCACGAGCTCCAGTTGGCGGAGTACCGGGAGATCGAGCGGCGCGACTTCCCGCCCGGCAAGGACGGACCGGAGGACCGGCTGCGCCACCTGGTGCTGCGGGCCGGCATCGACCTGGAGACCTTCTGGACCCGGTGGCTCGACCACGCGCTGGCGGAGTTCGCCCGGCTGCCGGACGCCGACGGGCCCGGGGGCCCGGTCGCGCGGGAGACGTGACACCGCGCAGGGCCGGCGCCGGCCGCCCGCCCGGAGCGCGTCGGACGTGATGGCGGCCGGTGCCGGGACTAGAAGTGGCGCGGGGTGCTGCGGCGGCGCAGGTACCAGGCCGTGGCGGTGATCCCCGTGCCGACGAGGGTGCTGCCCGCCACCAGCGTGACCGTGCCGTAGTCCGTCGACCCGCCGCCGATGCCGCCCATCACCCCGCGGGACGGCGAGGCCGTGGGCGACACCGACGGGCTGGGAGCCGTGGAGACGACGACGGACTGCGTGCCCGCGGTGGTGCCGTTCGAGCACACCACGATCACCGTGTACGTGCCCGGACCGACGTCGGACCAGGCGGCGGACTGTCCCGAACCGCTTCCCGACAGCGCCACCTGACGGCCCTGCGAGAAGCTCGTCTGGCCGCTGCCGAGCAGTGAGGCGGTGCCCCAGTGGCCGTTGACCTGGGTGCACGCACTGGTGCTCACCGAGACCGTCGAGCCGGTGGTGCTGACGGAGATCCCGGCCGCGGCGGCCGGCCCGGCCGGGCCCAGCACGAGTGCGGCGGCAGCCGCGACCGGGCCGGAGCGGAGCAGTGGCTTCGAGTTGAGCATGTCGGCTGCTTTCCGGCGGCACGGCCGGCGGTACATCCCTTGCGCCGCCGAGGTCGGGGAGCGCCCGTGCTGCCACGAGGCAAGCCAACGGGCCGCCGGAGCGGCGCGCACTCCGGCGGCATCCGGGCAGGTGACGGCTTCCTCCGGGCGGCCGACCCCGGGGCCGGGTCAGCGCCCGGCGCCCGTCGTCACCGTGCGTTCGGCCGAGAAGCCGCCCCAGGTCCCGTCCGGCAGCATCGCCCTGATCCGCACCCGGTGGGCGACCCCGGCCTCCCGGCCGGCGTAGAAGCGGTACGTCGCCCGGTCGCGCGGTGCGTCGGCGCCGTAGACGAGCGAGGTGGCGACCCGGCCGTCCAGGCGCACCTCGTACTCGGTGATCACCCCGTCGGCGCGCGGTGGCACCCAGTGCAGGACGATGTGGTACGCGCCGTCGGACCGCTCGCTCGTGGCCCGGAAACCGGTGGGGGCGCCGGCCGGGCCGTCCGCGCTGCCCGCGGTGGTGAGGCGGACGGGGGCGCCGGCCGGGGAGAGGTTGTCGGCCGCGTCCCGGGCCCGGACCGTGAAGGAGTAGCGGGTGCCCGGCCGCAGCCCCGTCACCACGGTGGCCGTCTGGTTCCCGCCCACACTGTGGATCTTCTTCCCGCCCTGATAGATGTGGTACGACACCACACCCCGGTCGTCCTCCGAGGCGGACCACGACAACTGGGCCGCCCGGCTGCCGGCGGTCCGGCCGCGAAGCTCCGCCGGACGGGTGGGAGCGGTGTCGTCGGCCGTGGCCGCTCCGGGGGTCGTCGCCCGGACCTCCCGGCTGCGCGGCCCGAGCCGCCCGTCCGCGTCCCGGGCCCGCACCGTGAACACATACGTGGTCGCGGGCCGGAGCCTGGTGACATCCACCATGTGCTCGGAACCGGGCACTTCTTTCACCTTCGTGGTGCCCCGGTACACCTCGTAGTGGCTCACCCCGGCGTCGGCGGCGGCGACCGCGTTCCACATGACGTGCACGCTGGTGGCACTGCCCGCCTCGGCCGTGACACCGGTCGGTGCTCCGGGGGCCCGTCCACCGTCGTCGTCGTGCGCTCCTCCCCATCGGCAGGAGGTGAGCAGCAGGAGGACCCCGCCGAGTGCGAGAAGGCGACGCGGGGACACGGCTGGGGGAACGCCACGCATGACTCTGCCTCCCGGAGCGGCACGGGAAAACGCCCGGATAATGGTCCGTACCAATAGGAGCAGGATGACGCGGTCACATCAAGAGGATGGGGGTGAGGAAGTGTTCGCGCGCGTTACGTATGCTGAAGTCCGAACGGGTCGAACCGCCCTTCCGCAGAAGGGAGTTCGGGCCCGTGGCGCGGACCGCTGTCGTCGCAGATCCCGCGCCGGCGCGAGTGGCCGGACGGCCCGGGTCGACCGGACCCGGGCCCCGGCCTCTTGTCGCGGTCACTGGTGCGATCGTGCGCCGTCCGGCCCTGTCGGGACCGCCGCGCCGCCATATCGGGGCGAAATGGTGCAAAGCTCACGTGGGTGTGCGCCCGTGACCCCGACGAGAGGCCCTCCTTGATCGTGTCCCGTGTCCAGTCGCTCACCCTGGCCATGGCCGGCGTCGCCCTGCTGGCCCCTCCGGCTCCCCCCACCCCCGCGCCCCAGTCCCGTACCGAACCGGCGGTACGACGCACGGCCCCGGTGCCCGCCACCGACGCGCCCGCCGAACCGGCCGTACGGCGTACGCCCTCCGTCTCCGCCGTCGATGCGCCCACCGGGGTGCCTACTGGGGTGCCTGCGAAACCGGCGGTACGGCGCACGCCCCCGGTGCCCGCCACCGACGCGCCCACCGGAGCGCCCGCCGAACCGGCGGTACCACGCACGGCACCCGTCTCCGCCGCCGACCTGCTGGCCAAGGTGCGCACCTGCGCCCCCGTCTCCCACGGCCGCTACCGCGAGGACCACGGAGCCGAGGCCACCGTCCCGGTGTGCGGCACCCGCGACGCCGTCTTCTGGAAGGCCGACATGGACATCGACTGCGACGGCAGCCCAGGCCCCCGCTGCAACGCCCTCACCGACCCGTACTTCTCCGCGTCCACGGCCTTCACCCGGTCCGACGGACGCCCGCTGAGCTCCGAGGAGACCCCCTACGTGGTGGTACCCGCACCCAGCACCGTGTGGAACCACCGGTCCCACGGCGTGCACGGCGGATCGGTCGTGGCGGTGGTGTACCGCGACCGCGTGCGGTACGCGGTCGTCGGCGACACCGGCCCCGCCGACATCATCGGCGAGGCGTCCCACGCCACGGCCGAGTCGCTCGGCATCGACCCCGACCCGCGCACCGGCGGCACACCCTCCGGCGTCACCTACATCGTGTTCCGGGACAGCCGGGTGACCCCCATCGAGGACCACACGGCCGTGGTGACGGCGGGGGAGCGGCTGGCCCGGCGGTTCGTGGACGCCGACGACTGAACCGGCCGGGCGACACCACCGCCCTCCTCACACCTTCCGGTACGCGTACGCCTCGACGGCCGCCGCCTCCACCGCCGCCAGGTCCGCCCCCGTGGAGGCCGTGACCACCGCGGCCACCGCACCCTCCACGAACGGAGCGTCCACCAGCCTGGTCCGCTCGGGGAGTTCGTCGCCCTCGGCGAGCAACGCCTTCACGGTGAGCACCGCGCTGCCCAGGTCGGCCAGCACGGCCACCCCCGCCCCGCGGTCGACGGACGCGGCCGCCGCGGCGATCAGTTCGGCACTCGTGCCGAGCCCACCGCCCTCGGTGCCGCCCGCCGGTGCGACGGGGACCGCCCCGCCGGCGCCCGCCAGACCCTTCGCCAGCTCCGCCACCGCCGCGGCCACCGCCGCACTGTGCGACACCAGCACGATCCCCACCGGCTTCTCGTCACTCACCGTCGGCCTCCGCGTCCGCCCCGGCCGTCACGAGCCCGGCGATCAGCAGCGCCGCCGACGTGGCCCCCGGATCCTGGTGCCCGATACTGCGCTCACCCAGATAACTGGCCCTGCCCTTGCGCGCCCGCAGCGGCGTCGTCGCCACGGCACCCGCCTCGGCGGCGTCGCGCGCGGCGGCGAAGGAGTCACCGAGGGCCTCCACCGCGGGCACCAGCGCGTCGATCATCGTCTTGTCGCCCGGTGCGGCACCACCGAGCTGCCGCACCGCGTCCACCCCGGCGCGCAGCGCCTCGGCCAGCTGACGCCCGTCCACCTCGGCGGCGTCGCCGAGCGCCTTGCCGGTGCGCCGCAGCAGCGTCCCGTACAGCGGACCGGACGCGCCGCCCACCGTCGAGACGAGCAGCCGCCCGGCCTGGATCAGCACCGCCCCGGGAGTGGCGGGCGGCTCCTTGTCCAGCGCTTCCCTCACCGCCCGGAACCCGCGCTGGAGATTGCTGCCGTGATCGGCGTCCCCGATCGGCGAGTCGAGCGCGGTGAGCCGCGCCGCCTCGCGGTCCACGGACGCGGCGGCGGCCGTCATCCAACGGCGGAAGAAATCGGCGTCGAGCACGGAAACTCCTCGTGTGGTCATGGTCCCAGCGTCCCTCACATGCCCCAGCGCAGCCCCGGGGTGCGCACCGGCGCGTCCCACAGCCGCAGCAGCTCCTCGTCGATCTGGCACAGGGTGACCGAGGCGCCCGCCATGTCGAGGGAGGTGACGTAGTTGCCGACCAGGACCCGGGCCACGGGGACCCCGCGTTCGCCGAGCACCCGCTGCACCTCGGCGTTGAACCCGTACAGCTCCAGCAGCGGGGTGGCGCCCATGCCGTTGACCAGGACCAGGACGGGGTTGCGCGGCGTGAGGTCCTCCAGGATCGCGTCGAGGGCGACCTCGGCGATCTCGCCGGACGTCATCATCGGCCGCCGCTCCCGGCCCGGCTCGCCGTGGATGCCGATGCCCAACTCCAGCTCACCGGAGGGCAGATCGAAGGTGGGGCTGCCCTTGGCCGGCGTGGTGCAGGCGCTCAGCGCCACCCCGAAGCTGCGGGAGTTCTCGTTCACCTGCCGGGCGATCGCCTCCACCTGCTCCAGCGGCTGCCCCTCGTCCGCCGCCGCGCCCGCGATCTTCTCCACGAACAGGGTCGCGCCCGTGCCCCGCCGGCCGGCCGTGTACAGGCTGTCGGTCACCGCCACGTCGTCGTCGACCAGCACCTTCGCGACCTGGATGCCCTCGTCCTCGGCCAGTTCGGCGGCCATGTCGAAGTTGAGCACGTCGCCGGTGTAGTTCTTCACGATGTACAGCACCCCGGCCCCGCTGTCCACGGCCGCCGCGGCCCGCACCATCTGGTCGGGCACCGGTGAGGTGAACACCTCGCCGGGACAGGCCGCCGACAGCATCCCCGGCCCCACGAACCCGCCGTGCAACGGCTCGTGCCCCGAGCCCCCGCCGGACACCAGGGCCACCTTCCCGGCCACGGGCGCGTCCTTGCGTACGATCACCCGGTTCTCCACGTCCACCGCCAGCTCGGGATGGGCCGCGGCCATCCCCCGCAACGCGTCCGCGACCACGCTCTCCGGGACGTTGATCAGCATCTTCACGGGTACCTCCTGGGGAGCTTGGCAGGCAGCTTGCCGGCCTGCGTTCTTGCTGGTCAGAGTATCTATGGACAGTTCTTGATCTTGGCGGTCCACGGCGGTCGTGAGCGGGCTCCGGCGGTACTGATGCCGACTTGTCGCTGACTTTGACGACGCGACGTCAGATTCCTGCGGCAGGTCGACTGCGTACCGGCAGGAGCCCTACAGGGGCAGTATCGACCTTGCGACCGCGAAGGTCACGTGAGGCGGCATCCGGAGAGGCCGGGGAATATCGGTCCGGTGGATACGGCCAGAGCTGCTGCGCCGGTTGTTCTGGCTTGGCAGGACCAGAGCGACCGCTGGGAGTTGCTGCCCTTTCTCGCCGTGGATCGTGGAGAACGGCAGCGCGGGGCGGACGTGCGCCCGCCAGAGAGCGACCGTGCCCCGGACGGTTCACCTCCGCCTGCGCGGAGCGGACTTCAGCATACGTAACGCGCGCGAACACGTCCGCTCCGCGCAGGCGGAGGTGAACCGCTGTGGGAAGCCGGGCTCCTCGAGTCCGAGCGCCGCGCCGGCTGGGTGTACTACCGCGTTGCGCCCGGGGTGTTGACGGCCATGGCGGGCCTGCTGTCGCAGCGCACCTGAACGGTCGGTACCGGCCGTCCGCGGGTGGACGCGTCCGGCCGGACGCGGCGGCTCCCGGGCGCGTGGACGTGCGTGCCCACCGGTGACGGATCCCGGAAGGGGTGTGGGCAGGGGGCGCCATGGGCCGGAAAGGGGCCGGCTCGGCTTGTGGTGGTACGTGCTCGGAGCCGAGGGCGTACGTGCCCGGAGCCGGCGCGGCCGACACGGTCTGGTGGGCCGATGCGTTCGAGGTCCTCGGGGACCCGGTTCGCCCGCGGTTGCCGATGTGGCTCGCGGCACGGCGGTGACCGGGCGGTGGGGCGGGGCGGCCGCGTGCGTGTCCGTGGCCGGGCTCCGGCGGGAGAGACCGGGTTGTCGGGTTCCGGCGTAGGATCGGATGCCGATATCGGTTTCGTCACTGCCGGAGGGTGGGTCAGGGTGCGGGAGTTCCAGCGGGGTGCGGTGCGGCTGCACATCCTGCACCACGCGGCCGAGGAGGAGATCCACGGCGCGTGGATGACCGAGGAACTGGCCTCCCACGGCTACCGGATCAGCCCCGGCACCTTGTACCCGACGCTGCACCGGCTGGAGGCGGACGGACTGCTGGTCTCCGAGCAGCGGGTGGTCGACGGCCGCACCCGGCGCGTCTACAAGGCGACCGAGGCCGGGAAGCGGGCTCTGGCGGACGACCGGCGGGCACTCAGGGAGCTGGCCCGTGAGGTTCTGGGCGACGAGGTGCCGTAGCGCACCGGCCCGGTCCGTGGCGTGCGGGAGTCGGGAGCCGCGCGGGGGAACCGGGCCGGAGGCGTGGGCGAGGACCGCGAGCGGCGCCGAGCGGCTCGCGCCCTCCGGGCGGGTGTGCCCCGGACGGCCCGGTGCCCGACGGCGGCGCCGTCACGCCGACCGGCCCGCCGACGGACGACCGTCCGACCGCCACCCGGTCACGACGTGCGTGCGGCCACCGCGCGCCGGACCCCGTAGACGGCGGCACCGGCGGCCAGCACCGCTGCCCCGGCGGCCACCGAGGACAACGGCAGGGCGAAGGCCAGGAGGAGGCAGCCGGCCAGCCCCGCCACGGGGATGATCCGCGCGGGGCGGCCCTCCTGCGGCCGCAGGGTCCAGGCGGAGGCGTTGGCGACGGCGTAGTACACCAGCACACCGAACGAGGAGAACCCGATCGCCCCGCGCACGTCCGCGGTCGCCGCCAGCACCGCCACCACCGTGCCGACCGCCAACTCGGCGCGGTGCGGCACCTCGTACCTCGGGTGGACGGCGGCCAGGACGTGCGGCAGGTGCCGGTCGCGGGCCATGGCCAGCGTGGTGCGGGAGACACCGAGGATCAGCGTGAGCAGCGAGCCGAGCGCGGCGACGGCGGCGCTGACGCGTACGACCGGTGCGAGCCGGTCGGCGCCCGCCGCCCTGGCCGCGTCCGACAACGGCGCGGCGGACTCCGCCAGCCCCTTCGGACCGAGGACCGTCAGGACGGCGACGGCGACGGCGGCGTAGACGACCAGGGTGATGCCCAGCGCGATCGGGATCGCCCGGGGAACGGTGCGCTCGGGATCGCGGACCTCCTCGCCGAGGGTGGCGATGCGCGCGTACCCGGCGAACGCGAAGAACAGCAGGCCCGCGGCCTGGAGCACCCCGCCGAACGTGGCGTCGTCGCCGATGTCCAGACCGGCCGCGTCCGACGCGGACGAGGTGAGGCCGGTGACCACCACGGCGGCGAGGACCGCCAGCACCACCGCGACGATCGCGCGCGTCAGCCAGGCCGACTTCTCCACTCCGGCGTAGTTCACCGCGGTCAGCGCCACCACCGCGGCCACCGCGACCGCGTGCGCCTGGCCGGGCCAGGCGTACGAGCCGACCGTGAGCGCCATCGCCGCGCAGGAGGCGGTCTTGCCCACCACGAAACTCCACCCGGCGAGATAACCCCAGAAGTCGCCGAGGCGTTCGCGACCGTAGACGTAGGTGCCGCCGGAAGTGGGGTAGCGGGCCGCGAGACGCGCGGAGGAGGTCGCGTTGCAGTAGGCGACGACGGCGGCGAGCGCCAGGGCGACCAGCACCCCGGAACCGGCCGACCGCGCGGCCGGGGCGAGCGCGGCGAAGATCCCGGCGCCGATCATCGACCCCAGGCCGATCATGACGGCGTCCGGCACCCCCAGCCGCCGGCGCAGCTCGTCCGGTGTCCCGGCGGCGGTCGATGGCTCGCTCATGACTTCTCTCCTCGGCGGCAGGGCCATTCTTACGGACTTCGATATCGGGAGACGATATATGAGCGCGTGAGGCAACCCGGAGGGGAACGAGGCTCCGTCCGCCTGCCGCGCCGGACCGCGCCGGACCACGCCGGTAGGCGTACCGGCCACGGCAAGCACCGGGGAGCCGTGTCACACGCCGTCATCCGGCGGGAGTACCGAACTGCGGCCCGCCGTGCGGCGGCAGGCACCCTCGGGCATGCTCATCGCGAGACAGAACCGCACATTCCGCCCCGCCGGATGGAGGCGTCTTTGAAGACGACCCTGCTCATAGCCCTGGCCACCGCGCTGTCCACCGCCGCCCTGTCGACCGCGGCACCGGTCACGGCCGCGCCGGCCGCGGCCGAACCACTGCGATACGTCGCGCTCGGCGATTCCTACGCGGCCGCACCGCTGGTGCCGCCGGCCGATCCGGCCGATCCGATGTGCCTGCGTTCCCTGGCCGGTTATCCGCGCGTCGCGGCCGAGGAACTCGGCGCGCAACTCACCGACGTCACCTGTTCCGCCGCCACCACCGACGACCTGAGCACGTCCCAGTTCCCGGGCACCGCACCCCAGTACAACGCGCTCACGCCCTCCGCCGAGATCGTCAGCGTCACCATCGGCGCCAACGACGCCGACGTCCTGAGCGAAGCGCTGGACTGCGTCAACACCCTGCCCGAGCCCCACGGCACCAGCTGCGCGGAGGAGAACACCGCGGGCGGTACCGACGAGGTCAGGGCCCGCATCGACGCCTGGGCACCGGTCTTCGGCACCGCCCTGGACGAGATCGCCCGGCGCGCGCCGAACGCCAAGGTCTTCGTCGTCGGCTACGGCAACTACCTCCGCACCGACGGCTGCCACCCCACCCAGCCCTTCTGGAAGCAGGACGCCAACTACATCCAGGGCGTGGTCAACCACCTCAGCGCCGTACTGAGGCGGACGGCCGAAGAGCACGGCGCGACCTTCGTCGACACCTACACCCTGGGGAGCGGACACGACATCTGCGCCGACCCCGCCGACCGCTACATCGAGGGCCTGACGTCGACACGCCAGGCCGCGCCCCTGCATCCCAACGCTTCGGGCGCCCGGGCCATCGGAGAGGCCCTCGCCGCGGCCGTCCGCGCGACGCCGGCGCCGTCCCGCGGGACGGACACCGTACTCCCGAAAGCCTCGTGACCTCCGGGACACGTGTGGCGAGGACGCCCGGAAACCGAACAGGCGGAACGGCCCGCGGGCGTGCCGCCGGCGCGGCGGCAGGGCCATGACGGCACCCGGGGCGATGGGGGGGCGATGGGGGGCGATCGGGCGACGGCGGGGACGAGCACTCCGTCGCGGACCTCCCGCCGACGCCCGGCGGAGGAGCGTTCACCGGGAGCGCGCCGCCCTTCACGGTCCGGCCCCGGTCACCGTCACGGCCCCGTGGGCGTCCGAGCGGGTTCCGCTCCACGCCCGGACGGGTCCCGTTCCGCGCCCGGACGGCGGACGCGGTACGGAGTGAGGTGCGGCGCCGACGGTGGCCGCGGGCCGTTCTCCGGGGGGAACGGGACCGTCGGCCCTCATCTCCCGGCCGCGCCCGGCCCAGGGTGGAAGGACGCAGGACCGCTGCACCAGGCGAAGGACGGGCTGGCGATGTACCCCAATGACGGTTTCCGCGAACTCGGGCGGCAGGAGTGCCTGCGACTGATGGCCGGGGCACCCGTCGGCCGCATCGTCTTCACGCGCCGGGCCCTGCCCGCCGTGCTGCCCGTCAACTTCCGCCTGGACACCGGCGGCGCGGTCCTGCTGCGTACCGCCGCCGGTTCGGAACTGGCCCGCGCGGTTGACGGCGCGGTGGTCGCCTTCGAGGCCGACGACGTCGACGCCGCCCGGCAGTCCGGCTGGAGCGTCGTCGTCACGGGCCCGGCCGCGGTGGTGACCGATCCCGCCGAACACCGGCGCCTGGCCCGCACCGGACCGGTCCCCTGGGCGCCCTCGGCGCGGGAGGTCTTCGTCCGCATCGAGGCCGAACTGGTCACCGGTCGCGAACTCGTCGGCGGACGCTCCCTGTACGGGGTGAGCCTGACGGTCGCGGACGGATGAGGACCTCCGGCGGGGACCGGAGCGAAGGACGGCCGTCCCCGTCGTCCAGGAGCGCGGGTCCCGCACCGGGCCGGGCCGGGTCGGCCCGGCTTTCGCGCACGCGCGCGGGCGTCGGGGACTCTCCCCGCTGACGGGCCGCGTCCTCCTGCCGGACGGGGCGCCGGGCATGCCGGCCGCCCCGATCGCCTACCACCGCCCGGTCCACGGCGTGGTCCTCCTCGCCTCCCGCCGACACTGCCCCGGGACCGGACGGGCCTGTGCTCCGCCGGCCGGCGCCCCGACCGCTCCGACGGCCCGGGCCCGCGGGTGGGGCCGGACCGGCCCGGACCGGGGCGATGGGGCCGATCGGCCCTGGTCTCCCGGCCCTGGAACGCGCAAGATGTGGGAGCCGGGGATTCCGGACGGCCCGTACGGTCACACAGCGTGGAACGAGGAGCAACCGATGGCGGACGGCGAGCAGCCCGGACCCGACAGCCCGATCCGGGTCTTCCTGCTGGACGACCACGAGGTGGTCCGGCGAGGGGTGCACGACCTGCTGAACGACGAACCGGACATCACCGTGGTCGGTGAGGCCGCCACCGCGGAGCAGGCCCTGGTCCGCGTTCCCGCCCTGCGCCCCCGGGTCGCGGTCCTGGACGTACGGCTGCCGGACGGGGACGGGGTGAGCGTGTGCCGCGAACTGCGCTCGGCCATGCCCGACCTGGCCTGTCTGATGCTGACCTCGTTCGACGACGAGGAGGCCCTGCTCGACTCGATCATGGCCGGCGCGTCCGGATACGTGCTGAAGCAGATCCGCGGCTCCGACCTGGTGACCGCCGTGCGCACGGTGGCCCGTGGCCAGTCGCTGCTCGATCCGAGCGCCACCACCCGGCTGATGGCCCGGCTGCGCGGCGGACAGCGGAAGGAGGAGGAACAGCCGGACGCGCTGCCCGGGCTGACCGAACGGGAGCGCGAGATCCTGGCCCTGATCGGTGAGGGACTGACCAACCGCCAGATCGGCCAGCGGCTGTACCTGGCCGAGAAGACGGTCAAGAACCACATCTCCCGGCTGCTCGCCAAGCTCGGCGTGGAACGCCGCATCCAGGCCGCCGTCATCGCCACCCAGGTCCAGGACCGGCTGAGGCAGGAAGGCCGCTGACGGCACGCGGCGAGCCGCGTCGGCCGTGCGCCGGGGCTCACCGCCCGGCCGCCGCCCCCTGGACTCGCGTCCGGTGACGATCCCGCTCCGGCCGGAGCGGGAATCCGCCCGTCTCGAAGGCGGCCCCGGTGCCGTCGGCAACGACGACCCGCTCCTCGCCCTCCGGCACGGTCAGCGTGCCGGCCCTCCGTTTCTCGAGCAGCCGGACGACGTCCTCGAACGGGGTGCCGCGGCCGGCGGTCACGACGGCGCGCGCCGTGAGGCCGCCCACGGTGTACGGGCCGCCGTTCACGGCCCGTCACCCGGTTCCGCTGCCGTAGGGGGCGTACAGGTCGAGCAGCCGGACCCGGGTGGCGTGCAGGCGCTGGGCGACCACCCGGCCGACCCACACGGCGATCACGCGGCCGAACTCGGGATCACCGGCGCACAGCGCCCGTACGGCCTCCGCGTCGAACTCCCAGGCCCGCACCGGGCTCGTGGTCTCGGCGCCCAGGTGCCACATGCACGGCGGGTAGTGCCAGGACCAGCCGATCAGCTCGCCGTGGCCCAGCGACTCGATCACGGCCGCGCGGTGACCGGGGACCTGCAGGTCGAGGGCGACGGTTCCGGTCCGGACGATCCAGAACCGGTCGGCGCGCCGTCCCTCCTCGAACAGCCGCACCCCGGCCGCGAAGGAGACCTCGCGGGCGTGCCGCAGCAGCTCTTCGCGGTGTGCGACCGGGAGACCCGCGGTCAGAGTGGTGGTGGATGTCATCGTCCCGTCTCCTTCCGTGCCCGCCGCCACGGTCGAACGGCGGTTTCGGCCCCCGATGTTCAGGGTGGGCCCGTCCGACGGAGGACACCACGGGCCTACCGGCCCCGTCCGGGGACCGGTCGGCCCCATCGGGACGGCGGCCCCGCGGCGAGGACCCGGCCGCTCCCGCTCACCGGCCGCTCCCGCTCACCGGCCGGGTCCGCCCGAGGGCGGTGTGTCGCCGGTGTGCCCGGATCCGGGGGCGTACGGCCGCTGCACCTCCCCCTGGATCACCCGCGGGGCCGTGCCGGCCTCCCCGGTGGCGTCCTGCTCCTTCACGGCACGGGCCTCGGCCTTGAGGATGCGGGCCGACCTGCCTGCCGAGCGGGCGAGTTCAGGGAGCTTCTTGGCGGCGAGGACGGCTATGACGACGATGAGGACGACAGCCAGTTCACTCAGTCCGAACATGGATGCGATGCTCCTTCTCGCGAGCCCGGGCGGGGCGCAGGTCCGGGGCCCGCGGCGCGGACCCGCAGCAGAATCTACATCACTGTAGATAACTGTCGGGCGGCGTGCGGGGGTTGGGAGCGTCTATACGATGTCTGCCCGGCGAACAGGCGGCGACGGAAGGGAGGCGGGGCGCGTGGCGGAGCAGCGGGAGGGTTCCCGGCGGCGGGGGCAGGGTGAGCTGGAGGCGCTGGTTCTGGAAGCGCTGCGGGAGGCGGACGGACCGGCGACGGCCGGCTGGGTGCAGGAGCGCCTGGGCGGCGGCCTCGCCTACACGACCGTCATCACCATCCTGACCAGGCTGCTGGCCAAGGGAGTGGTCACCCGGGAGCGTACGGGCCGGTCCTTCGCCTGGACGCCCGCGTCCGACCAGGCGGGCCTGGCCGCCCACAAGATGCGCAGGGTGCTGGACTCCGAGAGTGACCGGGAGGCGGTGCTGGCCAGCTTCGTCACCGGCCTCGGCCCGGACGACGAACGCCTCCTGCGGGAACTGCTGGGCCGGTCGGGGGACGAAGGGGAAGACTGAGGCCGCCATGGGGGTGTTCGTCCTGTTGCCGCTGGTGCTGCCCCTGACGGCGTGGCCCATCGCGCGCCTCGCCGAGCAGCATCTGCACCCGCGCACGGCGACACGGCTGCTGACCGGGGTGGCCGCGGTGATGGCGGTGTGCAGCACGGTCTGCCTGGGACTGCTGATGGTCGTCGGCACCGCCCAGCTGCCCGGGAACCCGCTCCCCGACGGCTGGTCGGACCCCGAGGTGCGCGCGGCGGTGCCGTACGACGAGGTGGCCGGCAAGGCGGCGATCCCCGCCCTGTGCGCGGTGCTGGCGGCGTGCGGGCGGACGCTGTGGCGGCACGGGCGGGTGCGCCGCCGCGCCCACCGGGCGCTGGCCGGACTGCGGGAGACGGAGGCGGCGGTCCTGCCGGACGACGTGCCCTACGCCTACGCGCTGCCGGGCGGCCGACGGGACCGTGTCGTGGTGACCACGGCCATGCTGGAGTGCCTGGAACCGGCCGAACGCCGGGCGCTGTTCGCCCACGAACGGGCCCACCTCGCCGCCCGCCACCACCGCTTCCTGCTCGCCGTCCGGCTGGCCGCGCGGGCCAACCCCTTCCTGCGGCCGCTGCGCACGGCGGTGGCGTACACGGCGGAGCGGTGGGCGGACGAGGACGCGGCGCGGACGGTCGGCAGCCGCCGTACCGTGGCCCGGGCGATCGGCAGGGCGGCCCTGGTGTCGCGCGGCACCCCGGTGGCCACGCTGGCGGGCCTCGCCTCGGCGGGCCCTGTGCCGCGCCGGGTGGCGGCCCTGCTCGGGCCCGCTCCGGCGGCGCGCCGCCTGCCGTCGCTGTTCACCCTGGTCGGCCTGGCGGTGTGGGGCGCCGCCGCGGGGACCACCGTCTCCGCCATGTCGTCCGCGAACTCCGCCGTGACGATGGTCCTCATCCTGTACGCGGCCACGCCCCTGTGACCCCGCGGCGGGCCGGCCACCGCGGGACCGGGGCCGCTCAGAGGTCGAACTCGTGCGGCGGCAGGTCGAGGGCGTAGCACGCCTCGCGGACCACGGCCCGTTCGTTCTTGTCGAAGTCGCCGTCGGCGCCGCCGATGACGATGCCGATCTGGACGACCGCCCGCGCCTCGGCGGGCTTCTTCCTCGCCTTGGCGATCTCCTGCAGGACGCTCACCTTGCCGAAGGCGAAGTCGGCGGTCAGCTTGTCGATGTTGTCCTCGAAACGGCGGCGCAGGTCGTCGGCGGGGAAGTTCCGCAGCACCTCGTTGGCGGCGATGAGCTGGGCCACGCGCTGCCGCTCGGACGGGTCGACCGTCCCGTCGGCCGCCGCCACCAGGGCGCACATCGCCATGCTCGCGTCGCGGAAGGCGCCGCTCTTCAGATCGTTCTTCCTGGCCGTCAGCTGGGTCTGCATCGTCGACGCGGACTCCTTGAGGCGGTCCCACAGGGCCATGAGTACTCCGTACGGGTCGGGAGGCGCCCGGAGCGAAGTGCGCCGGGCGCCGTTACTTCTACAGTAATGTAGAAGTCACTCCTCTTCTTCCCCGCCCTGGAAGAAGTCCCCGATCTCGTCCACGGCCTCCGCCGCGACCATGCCCCCGAGCACGCCGACCGCCAGACCGGCGGCGCCCACGGCGACGACGGTGCCCATGCCGGGACCGGGGCGGTGGTGGTCGTAGGAGCCGTGGGGGTCGTGGGAACCGTGGGGGACGGGAAAGCCGTGGAGTGCCCGCCGCTCGACCAGCTCGCGCATCCAGCCGTCGACCTCGGCGGTCCAGTCGCGGGAGTCGCGGAGGCCGACGGTGAACCTGGCCGGCGCGTCGTGGCCGCCGGAGAGGAGACCGCCGCGCTTGTCGGCCTCCAGGACGACCTCCATGCCGCCCGGACCGGCCAGGAAGGTCACCTCGACCTCGTTCACCCGGTCCGCGTACCGCGAGGACGGGGCGATCTCGATCTCCTGGCGGAAGGGCAGCCGCTGCCCCGTGCCGCCGATGCGCCCGTACTCCAGGTCGGCCGACCTGAGGCCGAAGCCGAGCGCGCCGAACGCCTCCAGGACCGCCTCCTGCACGGGCAGCGGACCGACGGCCAGTGGGTCCGGGTCCCCCTTGTCCTTCGCCCCCGCCGTCGACAGCTCCGCGCGCACGCCGAGCGCGACGCCCAGCGGCTGTCCGTGCAGCTCGGTGACCGGGGTCTCCCACGGCAGCGGCACGCTGAACGGCACGTCGCGCTCCTCGCCCTCGGCGAGCCGGAAGCCGCCGCCGACCGTGAACCGTTCGAAGGCGACGGTGTCCTCGCTCCCGCCCTCCCCGTGCTCGGCCTCGACCCGTGCCACCAGCTCCAGTGTGATGGCCTCGATGTCGGAACCGGCCCGTCCGCCCTTGAGGCGGACCTGACCGGTGAGCGCGCCGCCGGGGCGGACCGGACCGGGGTCGAGCATCGTGTCGACGGTGGGGCCGCCCATGCCGAGCGGGCCGAGCAGTCGTGTGAACACCATGGTGGCGTCCGCTCCCTGGGTGTGCGCGTGTTCCGTGAAGGGGGTGCCGCCCGCGGGGCGGTACGCGATATAACTTCTACAAACACGTAGAAGCATAGGGGATCGACCCGAGGGGACTTTGCGTTTCCTTTACAGTGGGTGTAGGGGCGGGACATCCTGCCTCCCCTTCCACCCATGTCGTCCCGCGCGTCCGGGAACACCGTCGCGGCCAGAGTCGTTATGTACTCGCACACCCACAGAAGGAGCACGTACGTGTCCGCCAGACCGACGGACCCCCCGGGACACAGTCCCGGACCATCCCGCCAGGCATTCCCTGAGCACGGCACACGGCGGGATGGTGTTCGATGAGTGCCGCGAACGCCCTCCTGGGCCTGCTGGCCGTCTTCGTCCTGACCGCCGGCACCGGATACTTCGTCGCCCAGGAATTCGCCTACGTCTCCGCCGACCGCCTCGCCCTGGCGCGCGAGGCCGAGGCCGGGGACCGCAAGGCCGCCCGCGCCCTGAAGGTGCTGGAGCGGCTGTCCTTCATGCTGTCGGGCGCACAGCTCGGCATCACGGTGACCGGACTGGTCGTCGGCTTCATCGCCGAGCCGTCGGTGTCCGCCCTGCTGAGGCCCGCCCTGTCGGGCCTGGGCCTGCCCGGCGCGGCCGTGAGCGGCATCGCGGTCGTACTGGCCTTCATGCTGGCCACGGTCGTCCAGATGGTACTGGGCGAGCTGGCCCCGAAGAACCTGGCCATCGCCGTTCCCGAGCGGCTGGCGAAGGCCCTGGCCGGCTCCACGCTGGCGTATCTGAAGGTCGTCGGCCCCCTCGTGCGGGTCTTCGACGGGGCGGCGAACAGGCTGCTGCACCGGGTCGGCATCGAACCGGTGGAGGAGCTGCACCACGGCGCCACCCTGGAGGAACTGGGCCACCTCATCGGCGAGTCCCACGAGCGGGGCGCGCTGCCCGAGGACACCGCCGCACTGCTCGACCACGCCCTGGAGTTCTCCGACCGGACGCTGGACGAGGTGATGGTGCCCCGGGTGGACGCGGTCTTCGTCCGCGAGGACGCCACCGCGGCGGAAGCGGTCGACCTGATCGCCAAGTACGGCCACTCCAACTACCCGGTGCTCGGCGACCACCCCGACGACGTCGACGGCGTCCTCGGGGTGGCCGAGCTGATGCGCCTGCCCGCCGACCGGCTGACCGCCACCACGGCCGGCGCCCTCGCCCGGCGCCCGCTGCTGCTGCCGGACACCCTTCCGCTGCCCGACGCGGTGACCCAGATGCGCAAGCGGGGCGACGAGTTCGCGGTCGTCCTGGACGAGCACGGCGGCGTGGCCGGCATCGTCACCTACGAGGACATCGCGGAGGAACTCGTCGGCGACATCGCGGACGAGACCGACACCGTCACCGCGGTCGCCGTCGCGGACGGCGACGGCTGGCTGGTGGACGCGGGCCGCCGGCTGGACGAGGTGGCCGAGGCCACCGGCGTCGAACTGCCCGAGGAGGAGGACTACGACACCGTGGCCGGCCTGATCGTCGACCGGCTCGGACGCTTCCCCGCCATCGGGGACCGGCTCACGGTCGGGCTGCCCGGCGGCGGCACCGCTGTGATCGACGTACGCACCCTCGACCGGCACGTGCCCGACCGCGTGCGGATCCGGCAGGACCACAAGATGCAGGACTGCAAGACGCAGGACCACAGGACGGAGGAGCAGGCATGAGTTTCCCGATGGCGCTCTTCGTCACCGTGCTGCTGCTGATCGGCAGCGGATTCTTCGTGGCCGCCGAGTTCGCGCTGGTCGCCGCCAAGCGGCACCGCATGGAGAAGGCCGCGGCCGAGGGCCGGGCAGGCGCCGGTGCCGCCCTCGCCGGCATGCGCGAGCTGTCCCTGATGCTGGCCGGGGCCCAGCTGGGCATCACCGTGTGCACCCTGGGCCTGGGCTCGGTGTCCAAGCCCGCGATCTCCCACGAACTCGACCCGTTGCTGCACGAACTGGGCCTGCCGAGCGCGGTCAGCTACGGTGTCGCCTTCGCCGTCGCCATGACCGTGGTCGTGTTCCTGCACATGGTGGTCGGCGAGATGGCCCCGAAGTCGTGGGCCATCGCCCACCCCGAACGGTCGGCGATGCTGCTGTCGCCGCCCTTCCGGGCCGTGGTGAAGGCCGTACGGCCGCTGATCTCGGTGCTGAACAGGATGAGCAACGCCCTTGTACGGCTGTGCCGGGTCACCCCGCGCGACGAGCTGGCCTCCGTCCACGACCGGGAGCAGCTCACCCGTCTGGTGGCGGAGTCCGAGCGGCTCGGCCTGATCAGTGAGACGGACTCGGAGCTGCTGACGCGTTCGCTGACCGAACCGCAGACCCCGGTGCGGGAACTGCAGGTGCCGGCGTCCGAGATCGTCTCGGTGGACGGCGGCGCCGGCGTCGACGAGATCCTGCGCGTCGCCGCGGTCCGTGACCGCACCCGGCTCCTGGTCCGCGAGCACGGCACGGTCCTCGGCGCGGTGCACGCCCGTGACGCCGTGGTGGCCCGCGCCCGGGGGCGGCCGGCCGGCGCCCGCGCCCTGGCCCGCCCGGTGCCCGAGCTGACGGACGACGCCACGGTCGCCGACGCGATCGACCTGCTGCGCCGCCGCCGGGCTTCGCTCGCCGTGGTCCGCGACGGCTCCGGGCGGCTCACCGGCATGGTGAGCCTGGACGACCTGCTGGCCCGCTTCCTGCAGCCGCAGACGGTGTGACGGCGACCGCCCGGCGGGAGGGCGCCGACGCCCTCCCGCCCGGCCGGGCGGGTGCCGCAACGGTCACCGGGCGACGGAGGCGAGGGTGAGCGCGCCGTCGGCGCCGAGGGCGACGTCCACGCCGCTGATCCGGTCGAGCGACTCCCGCAGCCAGGCCCGCTCCTCGTCCGCCGCGGGCTCCAGCCGCATCCGCCGCGCCCTCAGCGGCACCATGCGCAGCCCGGACGGCCGCCCGCCGTCCGGGGACACCGACAGCAGGAAGGCGAGCCGCAGCTCGTCGCGGTACTCCTCGTAGCCGGTGATGCCCTCGTAGTCGTCGACGAAGTCGCCGCAGCCGTACAAGATCACCCGGCCCCGGTACACCTCGAGGGGGCGGGGGTGGTGCGAGGAGTGACCGTGGACGACGTCGACACCTCCGTCGACCAGCGCATGGGCGAAGCCCACATGGCTCCGCGGCACATGGTGGCCCCAGTTCGATCCCCAGTGCACGGACACCACCGCGATGTCACCGGGGCGCTTCGCCCGCCGCACCCGCCGGACGACCGCCTCCGCCGCGGCGGCCGAAGGCTCCGCGAGGTACGCCACTCCGGACCGCTCCGCCGACGCCGTCCAGCTCGGCGGGACGCCGCTCGACATCGTCCCCAGGGCGAACACCAGCACCCGGCCCCCGTCGACGGGGACCACCGCCGGCGCGTACGCCTCGTCGGCGTCCCGTCCCGCGCCCGCCGTCCTCAGGCCCGCGCCGTGGAGCACGTCCAGCGTCTCCCGGAGCCCCGGGCGGCCGAAATCGAGCACGTGGTTGTTGGCCAGGACGCACACGTCGGGCCGCGCCACCGCCACGGCGGGCGCGTTGGCCGGGCTCATCCGGTAGTGGACGGCCTTCCCGGGCGCGAACGCGTCGCTCCGCGTGACGGAGGTCTCCAGGTTGACGATCCGCACGTCCGGGGCGGCCTCCGCCAGCACCTCCAGTGCCCGGCCCCACGGCCACGGGAACGGGACCGGGCGGGGGACCGGACCGCTCACGGCCTCCGCCAGCTCCACGTAACCGCGGGCGTCCCGGATCCACTCCTCCCGCAGCGCGGGATCGCCCGGGTGCGGGAGGATCTGGTCGACACCGCGCCCGAGCATCACGTCCCCGCACAGGAACAGCGTCACCGTCCCGGCGTCCATGCCTCCACCGTAGGACTACGGCACGCCCAGCTCGAACAGGACGTATCCCGCGTACGAGCCGGAGGCCAGGGCCGCCGTGCCCAGCACCGCGGCCAGCGAGGGCCACCTCAGCCGGCGCATGGCCAGGGCGAGCGGCACAAACAGGGGGAACAGGGGGAGCAGGTAGCGGGAGACGTTGCCGAAGTACTGCTGGGTCGCCATCACCATCAGGTACGACAGCACCGTGTACACGACGAGGACGACGGGCGGCCGCAGCCGCACCAGCAGCACCGTCAGCACCGGCACCAGCAGCACCACCCCGACCCCGATCAGGTCCTCCACGGGCATCGCGAACCGGTAGTCGAAGTGCCCCACCGGTATGGAGGTCAGTACGTCGAGGCTGTGCCGGCCCCCGTCGAACTTGTGGGCCCAGGCACCGTCCTGGAGCTTGTTGTAGCCGCCCCAGTCGCCCATCCGGTAGCCGACCCAGCCCAGGTAGCCGACCGCGCCCAGCGGGGCGACCGCCACCGCGGTCAGCGGGCGGCGGATGCCCTCCTCACGGCGCCACACCGCCAGCAGCCCGGCGACGGCGAGGGCGGCGACCAGGGTGACGGCGGTGGGCCGGGCGAGCCCCGCGGTGAAGGTCAGCACCCCGGCGGTGAGCCAGCGACGGGTCATCACGGCGTAGCAGGCCCAGGCGGCCAGCGCCGTGTACACGGACTCGGAGTACACCGCCCACTCCGTGCCGGAACCGGGCCACACCGCCCACAGCCCCACGGCGACCAGACCGGCCCGGTACCCGCCCAGTCGGGCCGTGACGGCGTGGATCCCGAGCGCCGCGACGAAGGAGAACACCACCGACACGGTCATGCCGGCGCCGTACGGACCGAGCCCGGTGACCTCCGAGACCATCCGCATCAGCGCCGGGTAGAGCGGGAAGAACGCCGCCGAGTTGCCCTCGAGGGTGATCAGCCCGGTGGCGCCGGGGATCGGTTCCAGCGCCGGGTCGTAGCCGTGCAGGGCGATCTGCTGGTACCACCAGCCGTCCCAGCTGCCCAGGACGTCCCAGGTGTGGGCGCCGCCGCCGAAGCGCGGGTGCTTCTCGCGGAAGTCACCGGCCGAGTCCAGCAGGTACATGAAGACGGCGAAGCCGACGAGCTTCAGCGCGCCGTACACCGCGAGCACGGGCCCGCAGCGCACGGCGGCGCGGCGCAGCCGCTCGCGCGAGTCGGGGGAGGCCGGCGGGGCGTCCTCGGCCCGGGGCACGGGGGAGGGGGCCGGGTCGGCCGGGGCGATGGTCATGAGGTCGGGGATCCTGTCGTACGGCGGGGGCGTCGGCCGGGGAACACCCAGGCCCGTAGGAGGAGGAAGCGCAGCAGGGTCGCGGCGAGGTTGGCGGCGATCAGCGTCAGCAGTTCCACCCGGGGCCCGGCCCCGGGCGCCGTGCGGTGCAGCACGGCCAGCGAACCGCTGGTGAGGGCGAGGCCGACCAGGAACGCCGCCAGCCCCTTGAGCTGGTGGCGCAGCACCCCGGTCCGGCCCCGCACCCCGAAGGTGAGCCGCCGGTTCGCGGCGGTGTTGGCGACCGCGCTGGCCAGCAGGGCCAGCGCGTTGGCCGCCTGGGCGCCCGCGGCGGGCCGGAGCAGGCCGTACAGCAGCAGGTAGAACAGGGTGCTGGCCACCCCGACCGCGGCGAACCGGACCAGCTGCGGGACCAGCGCGGGCGGCAGGCCGGCGGCCTCGTCGAGTTCCCCGGGGCGGCGCAGCGCGGCGAGCGGCAGCCGGCCGCCGGCCAGCGCACGCCCCAGCCGGGCCATGCCGCGCAGGTCCGCCAGCGCCGTGGACAGGATGTCGACCCGGCTGTCGGGGTCGTCCACCCAGTCCACCGGCACCTCGTGGATGCGCAGCCCGGCGCGCTCGGCTATCACCAGCAGTTCGGTGTCGAAGAACCACTCCCGGTCCTCGACCAGCGGCAGCAACCGCTCGGCGACGTCCCGCCGCACCGCCTTGAAACCGCACTGGGCGTCGGAGAACCGCACGGCGAGGGCGCCGCGCAGCAGCCCGTTGTAGCAGCGGGAGATGATCTCCCGCTTCGGTCCGCGCACCACCCGGGAGCCACGGGCCAGACGGGTGCCGATCGCGATGTCCGAGTGCCCGGAGATCAGCGGGGCCACCAGTGGCAGCAGGGCCGCGAGATCGGTGGACAGGTCCACGTCCAGATAGGCGAGCACCGGCGCGGACGACCGGGACCAGGCGGTGTGCAGGGCACGGCCGCGGCCCTTCTCGGCCAGTCGTATCCACTCCGTGCCCGGCAGTTCCCGGGCCAGCCGCTCGGCGATCGCCGGGGTGCGGTCCGTGCTGGCGTTGTCGGCGACGGTGATCCGGAAGGCGTAGGGGAAGGTCTCCGCGAGGTGCGCGTGGAGCCGCCGGACACAGGGCTCCAGGTCGTTCTCCTCGTTGTGCACGGGCACGACCAGGTCCAAGACGGGGTCCGGATGGTGCGCCGGCAGCGGCGCCCGGCGCGGCAGCGCCACCTGCGCCGCGGACGCGGCGGACGATCGGCGGGCGGTCGGTGCCGCCTGCCTCGCGGTTCTCATGACGGGTTCACGGTCTCTTTCCGGCGCACGGCATGACGGGCCCTTGTGGTGGCATGCCGGATGCGCCTGGGTGATGGTCGGGGACACGCCCCGGGGCGGCTTTCGCCCGCGGGCGGGACGGCGGTGCGGTCTCACCGCTGCCGGGCGGCTCCTCGTCGGCCGAGGCGGAGGGCTACCGCGCCGGCGTGGTGGTCGGCGGCGCGGAGGGGGACGGCGGCGGTGCCGTCGTGGCCCGCCCGGTCGTGCCCGGCGTGGTGGTCGGCGGGAGGGTGGTCGGTGTGCCTCGGTACCCGGGTGCCGTGGTGGCGGCGTCCGTGGTTCCGGACGTGTGCGTCGGCGGCCGGGAGAAGCTCGGGTCCGGGCTCGGGACGGACGTCGTCGTCGGGGACACCGGGGGCGGCGTCGGACCGGTCACCGGCAGCGGCCCGCGGTCGGCGGGCAGGGACCGGGAGCCGGTGCCGGGCAGCAGGGCCAGCCCGACGCTCAGCCCGGCCACCGCGAGGGCCGACCCGCCGGCCCGCCACAGCATCCGGGACCGGCGGCGGACCCGGATGCCCGCGTACAGCCGCTCCTGGTGCTCGGACCGGAAGGGAGCCGGCTGCCGGGTGTCGCGCATCATGCGCGTCAGCTCACGCTCGAAGTCGTCCATCGCTTCTCCCCTCACCCCACGGGCCTGACGGACTCGGACAGGATCTGCCGCAGCCGCGCCACCCCGCGCGACGCGTGGGAGCGCGCGGTGCCCACCGGACAGCCGAGGACCTGGGCCACCTGGCCCTCGGGCAGGTCCTCGCAGTAGCGCAGGACCACCGCGGCCCGCTGCCGGGGCGGCAGCAGTGCCAGCGCGGCCTCCAGCCGCGAGCGCTCCGCGACGGCCGACGACACGTCGCCCGGCCCGGCCCGGTCGGGCAGCTCGCCCACCGGGCGCTCCCCCCACCAGCGGCGCCGGGCCGAGCGGGCCGCCATCCGCACCAGCACCTGGCGCACGTACGCCTCCGGTGCCTGCTCGGCGACCCTCGGCCAGACGAACCACAGCTTCACCAGGGCCTCCTGGACGAGATCCTCGGCCCGCTGCCGGTCGCCACCGGTGAGCAGGCGCGCGACATGGAGCAGCGCCGACCAGCGGGCGGCCACGAACTCGTCGAAGCCGTCCACCCGAAACCGCTGCATCCCCACCGCCCGCGTTCGAACAACCCTTCACACCCGAGACAAAGGCTCACGGTCCGGCGAAACGATGCACCCAAGCGCTGTGATCTGCCTCACTCCGAACGCGCCTCACCCGAACGCCTCACCTCCGGACACCGGACACCGGACACGCTCACCCCCGGACACGCGAAAGGGCGGGCCGTACGTCCGTCGACCGCGTCACAGCGGTCGACGGACGTACGACCCGCCCCGGGGCGGTGGCCGGTCCTGCCTACGTACGGTCACCCTTCGGCTTGCCCCGCTGGTCCGGGGTGCCGTGCGGTGGCGGGCTGGACGGCTGCGGAGAGGTGGCGGGCGAGACGGGGGACCCGGCCCGGCCGGCGCCCTGTTCGGGGCGCAGCGCGCCGGGGTCGCCCGACGTCGGCTCGGCACCCGCGTTCAGTTGCTCCAGACGGGCCGTCAGCAGCTGGGTCGCCGTGACCCGGTCGGCGTGCGACCGCTCGTAGGCCAGCAGCTCCTCGACCTCGCCCGCGGACAGCGAGCGGATCCGGCTCTCCAGCCCGCCGATGGGCAGATGGTCGTAATCGGGCAGCGGCAGGGTGTTGCGGGCGGGATCTGCCATGGCTCTCACTTCCCTGTGTACGACGTTGCGGGCCCCCGGCGGCGGGCCGCCGGGGGAGCGGGACGGTCAGTGGCCGCCCGGGCCGCCGCTGCCGAACGCCCCGCTGCTGTCCTCGTTCCAGCGGGGCCGCTCCTGCGACGCGCTCGTGCGGCTGCCGGCGTTGCCGTGGCCCTTCAGTTCGTGCGGCAGCAGCCGCTCGTCGCTCCTGGGCACCTCGTCCGGTTCCCGCCGCTCCCGTGTCTCCCGGACCGGGCCCCCCTCGGGCATCCGGGGCTGCTCCTGCGGGCCGGGCCGGCGCACCGTGCTGTTCCTGACCCGGCGGCTGCCGAACACGAACATGCCGACCAGCAGCGCCACGACCACCACCCCCGCCACCACGAGCCCCGCACCGAGGGCGCCGCGGCCCGCGGCGAGGTCGGCCGTTTCCATCCACGCGGTGTTCATCATGGCTCGCGGGTACCCCCGGACCCGTCCACCAACCTGCCCACCTCGCCCCACCATGCCGCGCGGACGCCCGCCGCGGAACCCGGGAAGCCGCACGGAACCCTTGCGGGCACAGGGTTTGACCGCCGGGGCGGGGGCTACCCGCGTGGTGTGACGACGACATCCCAGGAAGAGCTGTTCCGGTTCCTGGAGGACCGTTTCGCGTGCGCCCAGGCGTGCACCGAATGCGCGCGGGCCTGTGCGACGCGGGCGAGCCTCGTGGACCCGGACGGCACCGAGAACCAGGAACTCGTACGGCGCAAGGGCATCATGTGCGCGGAGGTCTGCGACGCGACCTGCCGGGTGCTGTCCGAGCAGAACCAGGTGGACGAGGCGACCATCCGCGTCCAGGTGGAATGGTGCCGCCAGGTGTGCCTGGAGAGCGCCCAGGTGTTCGACGGCTGCTCCGGGTCGGAACAGGCGGCACAGGCGTGCCGCGCCTGCGCACGGGCCTGCACGGAGTTCCTCGCCACGCTGAACTGACCCGCCGGTGGGCGAGGGGCCGGGCGCCGCGGCACCGTACGAACTCGGGCGAGTTGCCGCCATACTGGACGAGCCAGGGGAGGGCGGACTGCGACGGGGGCGGGCGAAGGAGATGGGGGACGACAGGCTGATCCACGGCCGGTACCGGCTGATCGACCGGATCGGACGCGGCGGCATGGGAGAGGTGTGGCGGGCACGGGACGAGTCACTGGGACGGCAGGTCGCCGTGAAGTGCCTCAAACCCGTCGGCCCGCAGCAGGACCGGTCGTTCGGCCGGGTACTGCGCGAGCGGTTCCGCCGGGAGGCCCGGGTCGCCGCGGCCCTGCAGCACCGGGGGATCACCGTCGTCCACGACTTCGGGGAGTCCGAGGGCGTGCTTTACCTGGTGATGGAACTGCTCCAGGGCCGCAACCTCAGCCAGCTCCTGGAGGACAACAAGCAGCACCCGCTGCCGGTCGACGAGGTGGTGGAGATCGCCGAACAGGTCGCCGCGGCCCTCGCCTACACCCATGACCAGGGTGTCGTGCACCGGGACCTCAAGCCCGCCAACATCGTGCGGCTCGACGACGGCACGGTGAAGATCTGCGACTTCGGCATCGCCCGCCTCGGCCACGACATCGGCTTCACCTCCCGGCTGACCGGCACCGGCGTCGCCATGGGCACCCCGCACTACATGTCGCCGGAGCAGATCACCGGCTCGGAGGTGGACCGGCGCAGCGACCTGTACTCCTTCGGCTGCGTGCTGTACGAGATCGCCACCGGCGTACCGCCGTTCGACCTCGACGACGCCTGGGCGATCCTCGTCGGCCACCGCGACACCCCGCCCCGCCCGCCGCGCGGCCACCGCGCCGAACTGCCCGAGCGGCTGGAGCGCATCATCCTGGACCTGCTGGCCAAGGAGCCCGGCGGCCGGCCGGACAGCGCCCGTGAACTGGCCCGCCGGATCGGCGCGCTGCGGGCCGCGCCGGCCGTGGTGGCGGCCGGCGCGGGCCCGGCGGGTCCGTTCGGCGCGCCCGCGGTCCGTCCGCACCGCTCGGCGGAGCCCGAGCCGGCGGGGCGCGCGGCCCGGCTGCCGTCCTGGACCCGCGGCAGGACCTCCGGACACCAGCCGGCCGGAGCGGGACTGCGCACCGCGCCCCCCGACCCGGCGGCCGGCCCGTCCGGCGAGTGGACCACCCGCCCCGCCACCGGCTCCCGCGCGCGGCCCGCGGCGGACGAGCCGCCCGCCCCCTCCGCACAGGCGCCGGCCGCCCTCGCCGGACGGCACAACGCGGGCCTGAGCCTGGGACGCCTCGGCCGCTGGACGGAGGCGGGGGAGGTGCACCGCGCGGTCGCCGCCGAGCGCGAGCGCCTCCTCGGCCCCGACCACCCCGACACCCTCGCCAGCCGCTACGAGGCCGCGTTCGCCCTCAGCCGCACCGGCCGCGCCGCCGACGCGCTGCGCGCCTACAAGCAGGTCGCCGAGGCCCGCATCCGCGCGCTCGGCCCCGACCACCCCGACACCCTCGCCGCCCGCCAGGAGATGGCGTACGTCCTGGCCCAGCTGGGCCGCCCCCTCGACGCCCACCAGGTCTACCTGTCGGTGCTCGCCGCCCGCGAGCGGACCACCGGGCCCGACCACCCCGACACCCTGCGCTGCCGCCACAACCTCGCCTTCAACCTCGGCCGGCTCGGCCGCCTGGAGGACTCCCACGCCATGGCGTGCGAGGTGGCCGCGGCCCGCGCCCGCGTCCTCGGCCCCGAGCACCCCGACACCCTCGTCACCCGCTACGACGTCGCCTACGCCCTCGGCCGGCTGGGCCGCTGGACCGAGGCCCTGGAGACCTACCGCGAGGTCGCCGACGCCCGCGCCCGCGCCCTCGGCCCGGACCACCCCGACACCCTCGCCGCCCGCTGCGAGACCGGCATCAGCCTGGGCCGGCTCGGCCGCAGCGCCCAGGCCCTCGACCTCTACCGCACCCTGGTCGGGGACCGCACCCGCGTCCAGGGCCCCACCCACCCCGAGACCCTGCGCGCCCGGCACGGCATCGGTGTCAACCTCGGCCGGCTCGGCCGCTGGGCGGACGCCCTCGCCGAGTCCCGCGAGGTGTGCGCGCTGCGCGAGCGGGTCCTCGGCCCCGACCACCCGGACACCCTGGTCAGCCGCCGCGAGGTGGCCGTCGGGCTGGGCTGGCTGGGCCGCTGGGCGGACGCGCTGACCGAGTACCGGCGGGTCGCCGGGACCCGTGAGCGCCTCCTCGGCCCGGACCACGCCGACACCCTCGCCGCCCGCGACGACGAGGCCCACTGCCTGGAACGGCTGGGCCGCGGCGCGGAGGCGGCCGAACTGCACCGCCGGGTGGCGGCGGCGCGGCAGCGGTGGGCGGCCGGCGGGGGGTGAGGCCCCGGCCACCCCTGGCCGGTCCGGCCGGCGCGTGCTACGAAGGACCATGACCGCACCCGAGGGAACCCGGACCTACGACGCCGTCATCGTCGGCGGAGGCCACAACGGCCTCGTCGCCGCCGCCTACCTCGCCCGCGCCGGCCGCTCCGTGCTGGTGCTGGAGCGGCTGGACCACACCGGCGGGGCGGCGGTGTCCACCCGCCCGTTCCCCGGCGTCGACGCACGGCTGTCCCGGTACTCGTACCTGGTCAGCCTGCTGCCCCGGAAGATCGTCCGGGACCTGGGGCTCGACTTCCGGCTGCGCGCCCGCACCGTCTCCTCGTACACCCCCGTCGAACGCGACGGACGGCCCACCGGGCTGCTCCTCGGCGGCGGCGAGCAACGCACCCGCGAGGCGTTCGCCCGGCTCACCGGCTCCGGGAGCGAGTACCGGGCCTGGCGGCGCTTCCACGACATGACCGGCCGCGTCGCACGCGGCGTCTTCCCGACCCTCACCGAGCCGCTCCCCACCCGCGAGGAACTGCGCCGCGCGGTCGGCGACGAGGAGGCCTGGCGGACCCTGTTCGAGGAACCCCTCGGCATCGCCGTCGAGAAGCGCTTCGCCGACGACCTGGTGCGCGGCGTCGTCCTCACCGACGCCCTCATCGGCACCTTCGTCGACGCCCACGACCCCTCGCTTAAGCAGAACCGCTGCTTCCTTTACCACGTCATCGGCGGCGGCACCGGCGCCTGGGACGTCCCCGTCGGCGGCATGGGGGCCCTCACCGACGCGCTGGCCGACGCCGCCCGCGCCGCCGGCGCGGTCATCGCCACCGGGCACGAGGCGGTGCGCGTCGACACCGACGGCCGCACCGCCGAGGTCGTCCACCGCACGGCCGACGGCGAGGGCGTCGCCGCCGCGCGACACGTCCTGGTGAACGCCTCCCCGCGGGAACTGGCGGCCCTCACCGGCGACGCGCCCCCGCCGCCCGCCGAGGGCGCCCAGCTCAAGGTGAACATGCTGCTCAAGCGGCTGCCCCGGCTGCGCGACACCTCCGTCGACCCGCGCGAGGCGTTCGCCGGCACCTTCCACGTCGCCGAGGGGTACGGGCAACTGGCCGCCGCCCATGCCCAGGCCGCCGCCGGCGAGCCGCCCGCCGTCCCGCCCTCCGAGCTCTACTGCCACTCGCTCACCGACCCCACGATCCTCGGCCCGGAGCCGGCCGCCCGGGGCTACCAGACCCTCACCCTGTTCGGACTGCACACCCCCGCCCGGCTGTTCGAGCGGGACAACGACACCGTGCGCGAGGAACTCCTGAAGTCCACGCTCGCCCAGCTCGACGCCCACCTCGCCGAACCCCTCGCGGACTGCCTGGCCACCGACGCCGACGGACGCCCGTGCCTGGAGGCCCGCTCCCCGCTGGACCTGGAACGCGACCTCAAACTGCCCGGGGGCAACATCTTCCACCGCGACCTGTCCTGGCCCCACGCCCAGGAGGGCACCGGCCGCTGGGGCGTGGAGACCCGGCACGCCAATGTCCTCCTGTGCGGCGCGGGCGCCGTGCGCGGCGGCGGGGTGAGCGGAGTACCGGGACACAACGCGGCCATGGCGGTGCTGGAGGCCGGGGAGGCGTGACGCGCCGACGGACGACTCCGAGCGTAGTACTCTACCTGAAGTGGTGTGATGGCGGGTGCCGTGGGCGGAGTGAGGGCAGTGGTCAGAAGGAACGAGCAGCGGCGGGCCGCCCTGGTGGACGCGGCGATCGAGGTGCTGGCCCGTGAGGGCGCCCGGGGGCTGACGTTCCGGGCGGTGGACACCGAGGCCGCCGTACCCGTCGGCACCGCGTCGAACTACTTCTCCTCGCGCGACGACCTGCTCACCCAGGCCGGCGCCCGGGTCTACGAGCGGCTCCAGCCCGACGAGGAACTCGTCGCCCGGCAGCGGGCCGCCGGGCGCGACCGGGAGACCTACGCGGAGCTGATGCGGGAACTGGTCGGCCGTATCGCCGCCTTCCGCACCGGCTACCTCGCGCTGCTCGAACTCCGGCTGGAGGCCACCCGCCGCCCGGAACTGCGCGAGGTGCTCACCGAACGGGTCCGCGCCGACGTCGAGGCCAACGTCCGCTACCACGAGGGATCCGGCCTCCCCGGCGACGCCATGGCCGTCAAACTGCTCTATCTGACCCTGAACTGGCTGATCGTCGAACAGCTCACCCTGCCGGACGTCTTCACCCCGCAGGAGCGCGAACGGCTGGTGACGGCCGCGGTCGAGCGGATCGTGGCCGCCGGGTAACCGGAACGGGCGGTCAGCGCCGCTTCTCGCGCAGGTCCACGATCCGCCGGATCTTGCCCACCGAGCGCTCCAGCGTCTCCGGATCGACGATCTCCACGTCCACCGACACCCCGATGCCGTCCTTCACCGCCGCCCCGATCGACCGGGCGGCCGCGTCCCGCGTCGTGGCGTCCGCGTCGGCACGGGCCTCCGCGCGGACGGTGAGGGCGTCCATCCGGCCCTCGGTGGTGAGGCGGAGCTGGAAGTGCGGTGCCACGCCCGGGGTGCGCAGCACGATCTCCTCGATCTGCGTGGGGAAGAGGTTCACCCCGCGCAGGATCACCATGTCGTCGCTGCGGCCCGTGACCTTCTCCATCCGCCGGAACACCCGGGCGGTCCCCGGCAGCAGACGGGTCAGGTCCCGCGTCCGGTACCGGACGACCGGCATCGCCTCCTTGGTGAGCGAGGTGAAGACCAGCTCACCCCGCTCGCCCTCCGGAAGGACCTCGCCGGTGACCGGGTCGACGACCTCCGGATAGAAATGGTCCTCCCAGATGTGCAGCCCGTCCTTGGTCTCCACGCACTCCTGCGCGACACCCGGTCCGATCACCTCCGACAGCCCGTATATGTCCACCGCGTCGATCGCGAACCGCTCCTCGATCTCCTGCCGCATCCGCTCCGTCCACGGCTCCGCGCCGAAGATCCCCACCCGCAGCGAGGTGGAGCGCGGGTCGACGCCCTGCCGTTCGAACTCGTCGAGCAGGGTGAGCATGTAGGACGGGGTCACCATGATGATCCGGGGCTTCAGGTCCTGGATCAGCGTCACCTGACGGGACGTCATCCCGCCGGACGCGGGGACCACCGTGCAGCCGAGCCGTTCGGCGCCGTAGTGGGCGCCCAGACCACCGGTGAACAGGCCATAGCCGTAGGCCACATGTGCCGTGTCCCCGGGGCGGCCGCCCGCCGCGCGGATGGACCGGGCCACCATGTCGGCCCACAGGGAAAGGTCACCCTCCGTGTAGCCGACGACCGTGGGGCGCCCGGTGGTGCCGCTGGAGGCGTGCAGACGGCGGATCCGGTCGCGGGGGACCGCGAACATGCCGTACGGGTAGTTCTCCCGCAGGTCCGCCTTGGTGGTGAACGGGAAACGGGACAGGTCGGACAGCGACCGGCAGTCGTCCGGATGGACGCCCGCCGTGTCGAAGGACTCCCGGTAGAACGGCACGTGGTCGTACGCGTGCCGCAGCGAACCGCGCAGCCGCTCCAGCTGGAGCGCCCGCAGGCCCTCGAGGTCGAGCCGCTCCGCGGGGTCCAGCAGGTCCGCCGCCTCCGTCATCAGGACGTTCTCCTCACCGGTCGGGCAATCGTACCGATCCGGGCGACCGATCATTCGGTCGCCCCGTCGGGACCAGTAAGTCAGGCCACGCCTCCCGGGGCAAGAGCCCGGCCCGCGCTTCTTCCCGCGTCGGCGTTCCTCACGGGGCCGGCACGGAGGAGCCGCCGCCCCGCGGTCCGTACGCCGTCATGAAGCGGTCGCGGAACTCGTCCATGGCCCAGCGCGGGGCGTCGGGCGCGGGCTTGAGGCCCTCGGTCCAGTTCCAGCCGGCCACCCGGTCCAGTACCTCCGGATCCTTGGCGACGATCGTGACCGGCACGTCCCTGCTGGTGCTCCCGGCGGTGACGGTGGGCACCGGCTGGTGGTCGCCGAGGAACACCAGGACCGTGTCCTCGTCGCCGTACCGCTCGACCCACCCGGTGAGGCTGCTCAGCGAGTACTCGATGGCCCGCCGGTACTCGGTGCGCACCTTCTCCGGGTCCTTCCAGACCTCCTTCGGGTCCGTGCCCTCCTTCTTGATCCCGTGGAACACCGAGCCGTCGCCGAGGTCGTCCCAGTCGATCATGCGGGCGATGGGGGACCAGGGGTTGTGGCTGGAGGCGAGGATGATCTCCGCCATGATCGGCTCACGGTCCGCCCTGCCGTGCTCCAGGCGCTCGAAGGCCTCCAGGCTGAACTGGTCGGGCACGGGAGTCCAGCTGAAGTACGGGCCGTGGTAGCCGAGGTGCTCGGAGTCGTAGATGTGGTCCAGGCCGAAGAACTCGCCCTCCGGCCAGGCCCGCCGCACCCCGGGCACGATGCCGACGGTCCGCCAGTCACCGGCCTTGCGGAAGTACTTGGTCAGGGTCATGCGGTCGCTGGTGGTCAGACTGCGGTAGCGCTGCTGGTTCTTGATCCACAGGCCGGACAGGAAGGTGGAGTGCGCGAGCCAGCTGCCGGCGCCGGTCACCGGCGACGTCAGCCAGCCGCTGCGGGAGGCGAAACCGGCGTCCTCGAGCCTGCGGGTGCCGTCCTCCAGCGCCGCGTCGACCGGTCCCGCCATTGCCGGGTCGTCGATCGCGACCCGGCCGTAGCTCTCGATGAAGGTGAACAGCACGTCCTTGCCGCGCAGCCCGGTGAGCAGCCGGTCGGGCGGCGTGTCCGCGAAGGCATCGACGGAGGCCTCCTTCTCGAAGACCCGCGCGTCGCGCACCCCCGCCCGCACCTGCTCCACCCGGTTGCCCAGCATCTCCGCGGTGCCCTTGGTGGCGACCGGCACGCCGGCGACCCGCACGCCCAGCGTGACGCAGGTGATCCACGCGACGCCCAGGACCAGCGTCGTGCGGACGGCGACGGGACGGTGGCGGACCATCAGACCGGTCAGCCGCACCGTCGCCAGCGTCATCAGCACCAGCAGGCCCACGAACAGCGCGATCACCCCGGCCACGGCCAGCACCTGCCCGCCGCGGCCGAACGACTCCCGGACGAAGTCCGTCGCGTCGTCCAGCAGGATCCAGTCGAGCACCAGGTCGAAGGGCCGGGCCAGCACCTGGTAGAAGCCCATGTCCACGAACTTCAGGACGGTGAGCAGACCGAGCAGGACGCCCGAGACCACCGCCGCGATCCGCCACCACCTCGACGGCAGCGCCAGCAGCAGCGTGGCGAGCAGGATGCCCTCGGCGGGCAGCCGGACGAACGCGCCGGCCTCGAGGCGTTCCACCCGGTTCGGCACGAGGAGCGCGAAGAGCACCAGCGCCCCGCAGAGAACGGTCGTCCCGACGGTGACGCCCCGCGCCGTACGCGGCCACCGGTGCCGCCAGCCGGACCAGCCCGGTGACGTGACCGCCGATGGTGTGCCCCCGGCGGTCTCCCCGGGCGCGGCCGGGCCACCGCCCCGGCCCGCTCCGCCCTCGGTGGTGTCCGGCAGCCGGCGGGGGCGAATGAAGAGCGACACCCGGAGGGTCCTTCCGTGCGGTCCTGCGATGGCATGGCGAACAGGGCCCGGTGAGCGGGCCCGCCCCCACCAGTACGTCGGGCCGCCGCCGCGGGTTCAAAGCGCGCCGGCCCGGTTCGGCCCGCCCGCCCCGGCGCCCCCGCGAAAGGTGCTCCTCGCGGCCTGTCGGGGGCAGGGACCGATCGCTAGGCTGGCCCGCGGACGACGGTAATCGGGAGGAGCACGGACGTGGCCGAGAGCACCACCCAGCAGCGCCCGCCGACGGGCTGGGACAAGCCGGACCTGGACCTCAGCAACGCGCAGTGGCAGTCCAGCAGCCGCGGCCTGGGCGATGTCCAGATCGCCTTCGTGGAGGGCTTCATCGCCATGCGCAACAGTGGCAGTCCGCAGAGCCCTTACCTGATCTTCACCCCCGCCGAGTGGGGCGCGTTCGTGTCGGGAGCGCGGGAGGGGGAGTTCGACCTGACGTGAGCGGCGTCGCCGCCACGGGGGTGTCCCGCGCGGTTTTCCGGACACGCGATCCGAAGCGCCGTTCCCGGCCCGCCCGGCTCGGGCGGGCCGGGGGCGAAGAGCGATGGTCGTGTCCCGGAGGCGAGGAACCATGAACACCCAGCCGGTCGTCGCGGCGGTCGACGGTTCGGACGACAGTCCGCGCGCCCTGGAGTGGGCCCTCGACGCCGCGCGCCGGCGCGGGGCCCCGCTGCGGATCGTGCACGTACGCCAGTACACCCTCTGGACGCGGCCCGAGGTGACGGCGGCCCGGCCGCCCGATCCCGACGCGGACCCGGTCCTCGACCGGGTCCGCGTCCACCTGGCACGGCGCGGCGGCCCGCCCGCCGTCGAGTACGCCGTGCTGGAGGGGGCGCCCGGCGTACTGCTGCCCGAAGCGGGGGCCGCGGCCCGGCTGCTGGTGCTCGGCTCCCGGGGCCGCGGGGGCTTCGCCGGTCTGCTGCTCGGCTCCCACTCCCTGGCCGCGGCCCGCGACGCCGAGTGCCCGGTCGTCGTCGTGCCCCGGCCCGGGCGCGGCGGCGAGGAGGAGCCGCCGGGCGGGTCCGGCCGGCCCGTGGTGGCCGGCCTGAACGCCGACGGACCCGACGAGGCCACGCTCGCCTTCGCCTTCGCGGAGGCGGCGCTGCGCGGTGCCCGGCTGCGGGTTCTCGCCGCCTACCCGTGGCCGACGCAGACCTGGACGCTGCCCGGGGAGATGCCGCCGCCGCAGGTCGACCAGGGTGCTGTCGAGCACGAGAACCGCCTTCTCGTCGACGGCTTCCTCGCTCCGCACCGGGAGCGGCATCCCGAGGTCACCGCCGGGATCGACGTGCTGCCCGGAGACGCGGCCGGCCGTCTGGTCGAGGCGTCGCGGGACGCGGAGCCGGTCGTCGTGGGCCGCCATCGGCGTCGGCTGCCGGCGCCGGCCCGCATGACGGGGTCGGTGACGCAGGCGGTGCTGCTCCACGCGGTGAGTCCGGTCGCGGTGATTCCTCCGGCGGCACCGGAGGAGCGGTCCGGAGGAGCCGGCTGAGCCGGGACGGGGCAGGGGGCGCGCGACCCGGCGCCGCGTGCGCCACTTCCCGAAGGAGCACCCGCGTCAGGAGGGGTGCGGGCCCTCCCGCGGCAACCGCGCCCGGGTGGCCCGCCGGCACGAGCGGCACCGGTGGTCCGGGTGGCCGGGAGCGGGTGTCGCCCGACCGTCCATACGCGGGTCCGGGCACGTACCATGGCGGCATGTCGTTCCTCCGCCGCCGCAGTGCCACGCCCGCCGGGCCCGACTTCGACGTTCTGGCCATGGACCCGGGCGACTGGCCCGGCAACCTGGGCGCCGGGCTGCTGCCCGCCCCCGACGGAAGCTGCCAGGGCGTCTTCCTGCGCTACGACCTGTTCGGCGGCCGCGGCCCCGCGATGGTCATCGGCAATCTGCCCGAGGGCTCCCCGGCCCGGGACATCCCGGAGGGCGAGGTCCCCTTCGAGGTGGCGCAGCTGCTGCTGGCGCTGGAGAACGACGAGGAGATCACCGTCGTCGGCACCGAGGACGTGCCGGTGATGCAGGGCGACAACCTGCTGATCGTGCGCCGGGTCAAGCTCTCCGAAGACCGGATCTCCTGCGTGCAGTTCGACCGCAGCGACAACGTCCTGGTGACCATCGCCGCCTGGGACCGCCCCATCACCGACGACCTGTACGCCCTCCTCAAGCCGCTCCCCGCGGAGCTGTTCCAGCAGGGCTGACACAGGGGGCCGGGTTCCGTGGGAGCCCGGCCCTCCCGCTGCGTCCTCCGCGCCGCTACGACGACGTCACCGTCACGTCCGCCGCCCGGACGAAGCCGACCCGGTGGCCGAACTGGATCTCGTAGTACAGGTCCTCGCCCCGCACCACCCGGTGGGACGCCTCGTCGAAGGTCACCGCGTAGTAGTACTCACCGGGCACCTTGCCCCCGGTGACGTACTTCTGGCCCTTGAGCACCGTGTACGGCAGCGGCGACACCGCCTGGGCCGGCACACCCTCGGGATAGGCCTCCTTCTCCGGGTACGCCCTGCCGTAGACCGGCACCGAGTCGAGGCCCTCCCTCGGGGTGACGACCTTGCCCTTCGCGGGCACGGCGGCCGGCTGCTCCTCCGGGTTCCTGAACCAGGCCTTCTGGCCGAGGTACCAGATGGCGGTCCAGTCGCCCCAGCGGCCGGCGACCGCGTAACTCTGGCCCGTGGAGGCCCGCGAGGACAGGTCGTTCACCCCGGTGGTCGGGGCGGAGCCGAGGCCGATGTCCCTGATCAGCGGGGCGTCCTCGGTGTGGTCGGAGTACAGTCGCACCGCGCTCGACCCGTGGCCGGCGCACGGCTCGCCCGCGGTCGCGCAGCCCGTGAAGACCGGCCGGTTGGCGGAGTAGCCGGGCCGGATCGTGACGATGCCCGCGTGCTTGCCGGCCGTGGCCTTCAGGGGCTTGCCCAGCAGTTCGAAGTAGTGCCGCCAGTCCCAGTACGGTCCGGGGTCGGTGTGCATGCCGGGGATGGTGGCGGCGGTCGTCCCCGGCACCGTGTCGTGGCCGAGGATGTGCTGCCGGTCGAGCGGGATGCCGTACTTCTCGGCGAGGTACTTCACCAGCCGGGCCGAGGACCGGTACATCGCCTCGGTGTACCAGGCGTCGGGATCCGCCAGGAAACCCTCGTGCTCCAGACCGATCGACCCCGCGTTGACGTACCAGTTGCCCGCGTGCCAGGCCACGTCCTTCGCCTTCACATGCTGGGCGATGTGGCCGTCCGTGGAGCGCAGACTGTACTGCCAGGACACATAGGTGGGGTCCTGCACCATGTCGAGGACGCCCTCCCAGGCGCCCTCCGTGTCGTGGACGACGATGTACCGGATGCGCTGCGAGGCGGGCCGGTTCCCCAGGTCGTGGTTGCCGTAGTCGCCGTCGCCGAACTCCTCGTACGGTGCCGGGATCCACTCGCAGGACACCGTCCTCGGGCACTCCGTGCCGACGGCGGAGGCGGTGCGCAGTCCGGCGCGCTCCAGCGCCGCGGTGTCGGGCGCGAGATCCGGGCGGGCGGCCAGGGCGACCCGCTGTCCGGCGTCGGTGACGCGTTCCTCCCCGGCGCGGATCACCTCGTACACGTCGTTCGCGTACGCCGCCGCCGACGCGGTGTCCTCGGCGCCGGAGAAGAGGGCGACCGCCGCGTACCAGTCCGCCGGGTCGTCGCTCCTGGGCCCGCCCAGCCGGCGCTGGGCCTCGGCCAGCAGGGCGGCGCCGCCCGCCACGTTCGCGGCCGGGTCCTCGCGCAGGCGTTCGGGACCGAGGCCGGTCAGGCGGGCGGCTTCCGGCAGCGTGGTGAGCCGGTCCGGCAGCTCCCCGGTCCGCGCCGCTCGCGTGCCGGGACGTTTCGGCGGGCGGGCCTCGTCGCCGCGCGGGTCCTCCGTGCCGAAGGAGTGGTGGTCGGAGGCGGCGAGCGCGGTGCGGGCGTCCGTGAGGTGCATCGGTCCGTAGCCGCCGGTCACGCTCGGGGCGCCGCCGTGGGCGTCCCAGCGGGACTGGAGGTAGGAGACGCCCAGCAGCACGCTCTGCGGCACGCCGTACTCGGCGGCGGCGGTGGCGAACGCGTGCTGGAGGCGGGCGGTGCCCGGTGGGGCGGCGGAGGGGGCGGCGCCCAGGAGGGGAAGGGCGAGGGCGGTCGCGGCGAGGGTGCGGACGGCGATCCGGGCGGGGACGGGTCGTCTCAATGCGGCCTCCTGGGGCGGTGGGGCGTGTGACGGGAGTCGAGCGGTGCGTCAGTGGTACCGGTCGGCCGATGATCCGTCAATCATGCCCAGGGAGGCGCGTATGACCTTGTCAATGGGGGTGCGCGTCGGTTTCGTGGTGGCGGGTGCCGGGCCTGCGGGGCGTCAGTGGTGTACGCCGGTGGTGGGGCGGGGGATGTCGCGCAGCCCGGCGTCGCGGGACGCGGCTGCGCCCGCCCTCTCCCGCTCGGCTTCGTTCGAGCGGGAGAGGGCGGGCGCAGCCGGGGCGAACGGGGTGTCAGCGCGTGCCCACCGCCGCGCGTACCGCTCGGCGGGCCATCTGGCAGTCGTCGTGGAGGCGGCGGAGGAGCAGGCGGTGTTCCTCGCCGGACGGGACCGAGGGGGACGCGTCCTGCAACGAACGCTGCACGGCCGTCTCGTAGGTACGGATCTCCCGGGTCAGCACCAGCATCAGGTTCACCAGGAAGGCGTCCCGCGAGGCGGGCCCCGCCGACTGGGCGATCTGGCTGATCTGACGCCGCGCCGCCGGTGCGTCCCCCAGCACCGACCACAGCGTCGCCAGGTCGTATCCCGGCAGGTACCAGCCCGCGTGCTCCCAGTCCACCAGCACCGGGCCGGCCGGTGAGATCAGGATGTTGGAGAGCAGGGCGTCACCGTGGCAGAACTGGCCCATGCCCTGCCGGCCGGTCGCCAGCGCGATGCCGTGCAGCAGCTTCTGCAGGTCGCCGAGGTCCCGGTCGGTGAGCAGCCCCAGTTCGTGGTACCGGGAGATGCGGGCCGCGTAGTCCAGTGGCGCGTCGAACGTCCCGGCCGGCGGCCGCCAGGAGTTCAGCCGGCAGATCGCGCCGAGTGCCGCCCTGATGTCCGCCCGCGGAGGTGCCTCCACCGGGTGCCGCTGGAGCGCCGCCACCCGGCCGGGCAGCCGCTCGATCACCAGCGTGCCGTTGTCCGGGTCCGCCGCGATCAGCCGGGGAGCCCGCACGGGCGGGCGGTGCCGGACGAACGAGCGGTATGCCGCTATTTCGTGGCGGATCCGTTCGCTCCACGCGGGGGAGTGGTCCAGTAAGCACTTGGCGACCGCGGTGCTCCGGCCGGTGGCGCCGATCAGCAGGACGGACCGGCCGGTGCGGCGCAGCACCTGGACCGGAGCGAACTCCGGGCAGATGCGGTGCACCGACGCGATCGCCGTGCGCAGTTGGGCGCCCTGGGGGCCGGACAGGTCGAGCCTCCCGCTGAGCGGCTGGGTGCCCGGTCCCGCGGTGCGCCGTACGCTGCCCGCGCCGAGCACGGGGTTCGCCGGGCGCGCGGGGGCGAGGTAGGGGCCGCTGTCCGACGGACGGGGGCGCAGCGGCCGAGGCGGGGCGGACACGGAGGACGATGCTGCGTACATGGGTGATACAGATCCCTTCGTGTGCCTGCGACGTCAGCGCGCCACCCGGCCCGGCCGCCCGGGCGCACCCTGGGGAATGTCCCTGGGGCGACGGGGTCGTGGTGGCGCGTTCCTACTCGACACCCGATGCCCCCTGGCACACCATCTGGCGCACCCTGGCGAACCCTGGCGAATAGTCGCCCGGCAACACGCACCGGGCTACTGTCAACTCAGCCGAGAACCTGGGGGCTTGACGTGAGCGGACAACCCAACACCCGGCTCTCGGACCTGTTCGGCCTGGCCGGCTGGTCCAAGGGCGAACTCGCGAGGCTGGTCAACCGGCAGGCGGCGGCCATGGGCCACCCCCAGCTGGCGACCGACACCTCCCGGGTACGGCGGTGGATCGACATGGGAGAGATCCCGCGCGACCCCGTACCGCGGGTGCTGGCGGCCCTGTTCACCGAGCGTCTCGGCCGTGTCGTGACCATCGAGGATCTCGGTCTGGTCCGGCACGGGCGTACGGGGAAACGGCCACGCCCCGGGAGTGCGGAACATCCCGACGGAGTGCCGTGGGCGCCCGAGCGGACAGCCGAGGTCCTCACCGAATTCACGGGAATGGACCTCATGCTCAACCGACGCGGCTTGGTGAGCGCGGGTGCCGCGCTCACCGCGGGCTCAGCACTCAGCAGCGCCATGCACGACTGGCTGCACACCGATCCGGCCCTGACCGCCGACGCACCCCGACTCGACGACCCCCTGCGCGCCGACCCCGCCGGGTTCGACCGTTACGAGGCCGCCCCGATCGGCTCGCAGGAGATCGAGGAACTGGAGCGCTCCGTGGAGGTGTTCCGCGCCTGGGACGCCGCCCGGGGCGGCGGTCTCCAGCGCAAGGCGGTGGTCGGCCAGCTCAACGAGGTGGGCGGCATCCTCGCCTACCACCATCCCCCCCATCTCCAGCGGCGCCTGTGGGGCGTCGCCGCCAACCTCGCCGTCCTCGCGGGCTGGATGTCGCACGACGTCGGCATGGAACCCACGGCCCAGAAGTACTTCGTGATCGCCGCCCACGCGGCCCGGGAGGGCGGCGACCGGCCGCGCGCCGGCGAGGCGCTCTCCCGGGCGGCCCGGCAGATGGTGCACCTGGGCCGGCCCGACGAGGCGATGGACCTGATGGAACTCGCCCAGTCCGGCTCGGGCGAGGAGGTCCTGCCGCGCACCCGCGCCATGTTCCACACCATCGAGGCCTGGGCGCAGGCGTCCATGGGCAAGGGCCAGGCGATGCGCCGCACCCTGGGACAGGCGGAGGACCTGTTCGTCTCCGACAAGGGGGACGTGCCCCCGCCGAACTGGATGCAGCTGTTCAACGAGGCGGACTTGTACGGCATGCAGGCCCTGGCCTACCGGACGCTCGCGGAGTTCGAGCCGGACGCGGCCGCGCACGCCCAGCACTACGCGGACAAGGCGCTGGCCCTGCGGGGCGAGGCACAGCAGCGGTCGAAGATCTTCGACTTCCTGTCCATGGCCTCCGCGTGCTTCATCGCCGACGACCCCGAGCAGGCGGACCGGTTCGCGCGCCTCGCCCTGGTGTCGATGGGCCAGAACTCCTCGCGCCGCACCTGGGACCGGCTGCGCCAGATGTACCGGCTCACCGCCGAGTACGCCTCCTACCCGAGGATCCAGGAACTCAGGGAGGAGATCGAACTGGTGCTGCCCAGGCCCAGGGGCAAGGGAGACAGCGCCCAGGCGTGAGGGCGGCCCGCGGGGCTCGCTCGCTACGGGGCGACCCGGGCGACGAGCACACAGGCGGCGTCGTCGCGCTCCCGCTCACCGAACTCCTCCGTGACCGCCCGGACGCAGTCCTGCGCGGTGCGGGCGGCGGCGAAGCGCGGGGCCAGTTCCAGCAGACGGTGTGCGGCCGCGGCTCCGGCGTGTCCGGGCACCAGCCCGTCGGTGTGCAGCAGGAGCACGTCACCGGCGTCGAGGGTCTCCTCGGCCTGTCCGTAGGAGGCGCCCGAGACGGCTCCGAGCAGTACCCCCTCCGGCGCGTCCAGTGCCCGCCCCGTCCCGCCGCGGAACAGCAGCGGGGCGGGGTGTCCGGCCTGCGCCCACAGCAGTGAGCGGGTCCCGGGCCGGTAGCGCAGGCAGGCGGCGCTGCCCAGGGCCGGCTGCGCGGTGGTGTCCAGTAACCGGTTGAGGCAGGCCAGCAGTGGTCCCGGCGCGGTGCCGGTCATCGCCATGCCGCGTACGGCGCCGAGCAGCATCGCCATGCCCGAGGCCGTGCCGACGCCGTGCCCGGTCAGCTCGCCGACGCTGAGCAGCGTCGTACCGTCGGGCAGTTCCAGGGCGTCGTACCAGTCGCCGCCGATCCGCGCGTGCGCCGACGGCGTCAGGTGGGCCGCGGCGAGGTCGAGGGTTCCCGTGCCGACCTGCGGGAACCGCAGAGGGCCGTGCCACGTCGGCAGCACGGCCTCCTGCAGTTCGACCGCGAGCCGGTGCTCGGTCCGCGCGGCGGCGTGCCGTTGGCGGTGCAGCGAGTCACGGGTCTCGCTCACCGCCGTCCGGCAGCGGCGCAGTTCGCTGACGTCGCGCAACACCGCCCACATCGAGGCGGTGCTGCCGTCGGCACCGAGGACCGGTTCGCCCATCATGTGCACGGTCCGTACACCGCCGTCCGGGCGTACGACGCGGAACTCCCCGTCGATGGGCCGGGCGTCGACGAGACAGTCCGTGACCATCGCGGTCAGCCCGGGCCGGTCCTCCTCGACCACCAGCGAGGGCAGTTCGTCGAGGGTGAGCGGCGCGGCGGCCGGGTCGCGGCCCAGGATCCGGTACAGCTCCCCGGACCAGTGGACCTCGTCCGTGAGCAGGTCCCACTCCGCGCTGCCGACCCGGCTGAGCAGGGCGCCGTGCGGTGCCGGCGCGGGGAGCGGGTCGTCCCGCAGCTGCGCCAGGTGCCCGTCCAGGTCGTCGAGCTGGTGCAGCGCCAGGTCGTACAGTGCGCGCCGCCAGCGCTCCCACGGGTCCGCCGCGTCGGCCGGACCGTCCCGGCGCGCGGCGTCGACCTCGCCCTTGAGCCGCCGGGTCTGCGAGATGAGCGCGTCGACCGGGCCGCGTCCTGGCGGCTGGGCGGCTGGGCGGTCCGCGGAGAGGTGGGACGGCATGACGCACTCCGATGCGGGGACGGTACGGCCTTCAGGCGGAGGGAGGGACCGTCACGACTCTCGCACAGCCCGCGACGGCCCGTAAGGGATTTGGCAACACACGATAAGGCGGTGCCCATGGCATATGTCACCGTCTTCACCGGGTTACCCGCGGGAATACGTCAGAGGCGCTACGGGCGTCTCAACTCCCATGGTACGCAAGTGATGTGACGACCCGTCGGCCTGCCGTCACCACTCGTTCACGCATTCGACGGACAAGTGTTCGCGTGAAGGTGACCGGTGGGTCGCCCCGTCCTCAGTAGCGCAGCACCGCCGCCATCCCGTCCGCGTTCCCGAGCGCGCCGTCCGGGACGAAGCGGACCTCGGCGCCGGTCTCCAGGCACTGCTCCACGATCTCGTCCACGATGTCCGCGTGGGCGTCCAGGTCGCCGTCCTCGGCGACGATCAGATGCTCGCCGGTGTCGCGCACCGTGATCCGGTAGTTCTCCTCCACGGCCAGCAGCCGGACCCGGCCCTCGCGGGCGTTCTGCCACAGCTCGTCGACGCCGGCCGCGAACTCCTTGCGGCCCCGGGCCGACTCCAGCGACCGCGCCACGTCCTCGGTGCTCCTGCGGGCCTCCGCCTCCAGCGTCGGCCGCACGGCCTGCCAGACCGCCTCGTGCGTGCCGTGCGCGAGTCCGCCGTGCGGGACGTGCACGGCGTCCCTGGCCACGCTGCCGGCCTCGCACAGCAGGGACAGGGCGGCGGGCTCACCGGTGACGTACAGCGGCCGCGGGTGGTCGCGCAGCAGCTTCCCCAGCGCGGTGTCCGCCTCGCGCAGGAACCGGCGGGTGTCCTCGCTCCGGAAGCCGCTCGGCTGGTCGCCGATCCACTCCTGCCGCTCGGGGTCGAAGTTCCGCTGCTCCCGGATCAGCGGGAAGCCGCCGGCGTGCTCCTCGACCACCCGGTCCACGCCGCCGCTCCACAGGGTGCACCGGTCGGCGGAGACGGACAGCACCCAGAACGGCCGCTGCGCCGTGTGGGCGGAGACGAGGTTGCGGGTCAGGAAGGTGTCCGAGAGGACGATGCGCTCGGGCACGCTGCGGGCGAGCGACCACACCTGGTGCTCGCCCGGCGCGGCGAAGATGGCCAGGCCGTCCTCGGAGTGCGACAGGTCGACCTCGGCCAGGGCCCGGTCGAGCTGCCGGGCCACATCGGTGCGCCGTTCCCGGGTGACCGCGGGATCGGCCTCCAGCTTCCTCTTGGCCTCGGCCACCGCGTTGCGCAGCCGGACTGCGTCCTGGGTGTTGAGGGGGTCGCGCCGGTGCGTCGGCGTCAGCACGGACACCGCGGGGTAGGGGCGCGGGCGACGAAGCTCGGCAAGGGTCGCGGGACTCAGATCGTGCTCCATCAGTCTCCTAGCGCCGGGCCCACCGGCTTCAGCCGGTGGGGAATTGCTTCCCTGGGCTGTGGTGATTTCCTTTCGTCCCGACAAGGGATCGGTTCGGGCCGGACCGCGACCCTCGGGTTGGAAGCCCCCCTCGGACGGGGGGAGCGGAGTCACGACAGCACCATAGGGCGAATTCGCCGACGGGGCATTCGGAGCAAAGCGGCCCGCACGTCTTTGGGGCCGGGCCGCCGCTCAGAGGCGGCCGTCGTCCTCGGATCCGCAGGAACTGCCGCTGCGCGGCAGGGAGCCGTAGAGCAGGAAGTCGTCGATCTTGCGGTGGACGCACTCGGACGCCCCGTAGCCGGTGTGCCCCTCGGCCCGGTTGTCCAGCACCACGGCGGAGGGGCCGAGCCGCTCGGCCGTCTCCACCGTCCAGCGGTACGGCGTGGCGGGGTCGCCCCGAGTGCCGACCAGCAGGATCTTCGGCGTGTCGAGGTCCTTGACCCGCTCGCGGATGTAGTCGGTCCCCTTGGGGCGGCCGTAGCACAGCACCACCTGGGCGAGCCGGTACGGCCCGAAGACCGGCGAGGCCTCCTCGTAGGCGCCGCGCAGCCGGGCCAGGTCCCGGGCCAGCCGTTCGGCGTCCGGGCGGTGGGGGTCGTCCGCGCAGTTCACCGCCATCAGCGCCGCCGGCAGGTTGTCCGGGGGCACGTCCTCCTCGTCGACGAGGGGGTGGTCGGCCCGCCCCGGCACGGGCGGCGCCATCCCTCCGGCCGCGAGGGCCTCCACCCCGCGCGTGTCCCCGTCCTCCATCAGCTGGGCGAGCGCCCGCTGCAGCAGCGGCCACATCTGCTTGGTGTAGAGGCCCTGCCCGATGGCGACGGCCAGGTCCTGGCCGGTGAACTCGTCACCGAAGTCGGTCGGCACCGGGTTCTCGTCGAGCGAGTCGACCAGGTGCACGACCTGCGTGCGGGCCGTGCGCGCGTCCTGCCCGAACGGGCAGGAGAGCTCCTCGGTGCACCACGTGAGGAAGTTGTCCAGCGCGGTCTGCTGCCCCCTGGCACCGGCCAGCCCCTGCTCGGCCAGCGGCTCGGTCAGCGTGTCCACGCCGTCCAGCGCCATGCGGCCCACCTTCCCGGGGAACCGGGCGGCGTACACCGCGCCGAGCCGGGTCCCGTACGAGAATCCCAGGTAATTGAGCTTCTCGTCGCCGAGCGCCTGACGCATCACGTCCAGGTCGCGTGCGACGTCCACGGTGCCGATGTGATCGAGGACCGGGCCCGAGTGCTCGGCGCATTCGGCGGCCACCTCGCGCAGCTTGCGCAGCGTGTCGCGCGGATCCGCCGTCTCCTCGCCGTCGGTGGCCTCCAGCGCCTGACCGGTGGCGTCGGTGCCGCAGCTGACCGGCGCGGAACGGCCGACGCCCCGCGGGTCGAAGGAGACCACGTCGTACTCCTCGGTCAGGCCCAGGAAGTCCTCGCGGCCCTGGGCGAGTCCCAGCACCCCCGAACCGCCCGGGCCGCCGAAGTTCAGCAGCACCGAGCCCCGCGGGTCGCCGGAGGCGCGGTAGCGGGCGAGGGCCAGTTCGAGGGTGTCCCCGTCGGGCTCCGCGTAGTCGAGCGGCACGGTGACCGTCCCGCACTGCAGGTCCTTCGGCAGGTCCGTACCCTCGCAGGCCGACCACGTGATCTTCTGGTCGTGGAACCGGTCGAGGCCGGAATCCGTCCGGCCGGTGGCCGTCAGTCCCGTGCCCAGCAGGGCCAGCCCGACCACCCCGGCGGCCGCGCAGCGCCGGACCGAGGGGCGCACCGCGTGGCGCCGGGCCGAGGGTCGCTTGGACAGCTTGGCCAGCATCGATGCCTCCAGGGGCGCCCCGACCGGCGCCCTCGCCCACCATAAGCGGGCCCCGGGGCTCCCGCCCGTCGGCCCCGCGGCGGCACACCGGGCGGTCCGGCCGGGTGTCCGGCCGGGTTTCCGGCCGCCACGAGCGCGACGGCCCGTGCCCGAGGACGCGAGCGGCGGGACACCCGATGAGGTGAACCGGCCGCGGACGTACGGCCGGACCGTCCGGGGAGACGACCGGTCCCGTGGGTCAGCCGCGTCCGCGGTGGAACCGCCGGTGCAGCTCCTTGACCTCCTCCGCCGGCCGGGGGACGGGTCCGGCCACGGTCACGCCCGGGGCGATCTCGGCGACGGGCAGCGTCCGCACCGGCGGGGCGGGCACCCCCAGCTCGGCGAGCCAGGACGCCGGCTGCTTGGAGGAGACGGCGTACACGATGCGTCCAAGGCCCACCCAGGCATGGGCGGCGGCGCACATCGGGCAGTGCTCGCCGGAGGTGTACACCGTGGCCGCGGCCCGCTCGGCGGGGGTCATGCGGGCGGCCGACCAGCGGGCCGGCTCGAACTCGGGGTGCCGGGTGCGGTCCCCGGAAGCCACGCGGTTGTGGTCCTCGGCGAGCACGGTGCCGTCCCCGGACACGAGCACCGAACCGAACGGCTCGTCACCGGACTCCAGCGCCTCGGCCGCCAGTTCCACGCAGCGCCGCAGGTACGGCAGTTCCTCGTCCCGCACGACCATGGTCCGGCTTCCTCGTCGCGTTCGACCGGGACAACGGTAATCCCGTTGTCCCGGACACCGCCCCGTGATGGGGTCCGGCGCATGGAACAAGCTGATGTACTCGCCCTGTTCGACCGTGAGATGCGCGAGGGGGCACGGTCCGACGGCCCCGGCGCGGAGGTGGAGCGAGCCGGCGCCGTGGTGCGCCAGGAGGGGCCCGCGCACGGCTGGAACGGTGTCGTCTGGTCCGCCCTGGAGGACGCGGACGCGGACGCGGTGATCGCGGAGCAGATCGCGTACTTCACCGGGCTCGGCCGCGAGTTCGAGTGGAAGCTGTACGGACACGACCTGCCGGCGGACCTCGGGCGGCGGCTCGCGGCGGCCGGGTTCGTCCCCGAGCCGGCCGAGACGCTCATGGTCGGCGAGGTCGCCGGTCTCACCCTGGACACGGAGCCGCCCGAGGGCGTCCGCATCGTGCCGGTCACCGACCGGGCGGGGGCCGACCTGGTGGCCGATGTACACGAGAGGGCGTTCGACGCCGACGCGTCCAGGCTCCGCCGGTACCTGTACGACCGGCTCGCCGCCGACGCCGACAACATCGTCGCCGTCGTGGCCCTGGCCGGTGACGAACCGGTGAGCGCGGCGCGTATGGAACTGGTGCCCGGCGCCTCGTTCGCCGGGCTGTGGGGCGGCGGCACCGTACGGCACTGGCGCGGGCGGGGTGTCTACCGCGCGCTGGTGGCCCACCGAGCCCGGGTCGCGGCCGACCGCGGTTACCGCTTCCTCCAGGTCGACGCCTCCAGCCGGAGCCGGCCCGTCCTCGAACGCCTCGGCTTCACCCCTGTGACCACGACCACGCCGTACGTGTACGCGCCCGTGCGGTAGGGCGGAGCGACACGACCTGTCATTGCAAGCACCCATCGCAGGAGTTATAGTCTCTAACAGTTGTGAGGGTCGATAATCGATCCTTCGTGCCGCCCGCCGAGGAGACCGCCATGCCCGCTGCCGCCCCCGCCTCCCGCCCCCTGCACGCCGTCCTGGGATCCGGTCCCGCGGGGACCACCCTCGCCCGGGAGCTCGTCCGGCGCGGTCACGAGGTCCGGCTCGTCTCCCGGAAGGGGGACGGCCCCGAGATCGAGGGGGTCCGGAGGCTCGCCGCCGACGTCGGCACCGCCGACGGCGCACGCGCGGCCGTCGCCGGTGCCGCCGTGGTGTACCACTGCGCCAACGTCGCCTATCACCTGCAGGTCGAGGTGATGCCGGGGATCCAGGAGGCGGTGCTCGCCGCCGTCGAGGAGTCCGGAGCCCGGCTCGTCGTCCTCGACACGATCTACCCGTACGGCCCGACCGGGGGAGCGGTGATGACCGAGGACACCCCCTGGCGGGCGACCAGCCGCAAGGGCCGGATGCGCGCGACGCTCGACGAGCGGTATCTCGCCGCGCACCGGGAGGGGCGTGCCCGGGTGGTCCTCGGCCGCTCGGCCGACTTCGTCGGTCCCGAGGTGCTCAACTCGTCCCTCGGCGGAGCCGTTTTCCCGGGAGCGCTCACCGGCGGCGAGGTGATGGGGGCGGGTGACCTGGACCTGCCGCACAGCTACACCGACATCAGGGACGTGGCGGCCGGCCTGGCCACCCTCGGCGAGCGGCCCGAGGGCGACGGGCGGGTGTGGCACCTGCCCACCGCGCCCGCCGTCAGCACCCGCGAGATCCACGCCATGATCGAGAAGCGGACCGGCCGGCCCCTGAAGGTGGTCGTCCTGGAGGAGCCGCGCCCCTTCGGCCCGTTCGACGAGGTCTTCATGGCCGAGCTCGCCGAGATGTTCTACCAGTACACCGAGCCCCAGATCATGGACTCCTCGGCCTTCGAGCGGGCCTTCGGCGTGACGCCGACGCCGATCGAGGAGACCGTGGACGCCACGGTGGCCTGGTACGAGCAGTGGCTGTCGCACCACTGACGCGGACCGACGGATGCCGTCCGCGGCCGCCCCGAAGGCCGCCGAGGCGGTCCCGTCCGCACGCGAAAGGGCCGGTCCGCGATCGGAGCGGACCGGCGCTCGGCTTCTTTCGTGGCCCTCCTACGACCGGCGGGCGGTCCTGGCGGCCGTGGCGGCGCAGGCCGTGCCCAGGATCAGGGTGAGGGCGCCGATGACGATGTTGTTCCAGATGACGCCGGCGTCGGGGTCGCTGCCGACGATCCACGGCGAGACGATCATCCACAGGCCCAGGGCGCACATGGCTCCGCTGAGGCCGTACATGCGGGCCGGGGCCGCGGTGAACCCCAGGGCGAGCAGACCGATCGCGATGCCCACGATCAGGTTGTGGGCCACGAGCGCGGGCTGGCTCGTCGTGTAGTGGAGTATCCACGGGGAGACCGCGCAGTAGAGACCGAGCAGGAACACCGGTCCGTCCACGAGGGCCACATCACGACCCCCGAGCATGCGGTCGTACCGTGCCCGCATCTCCGGGGCATCGGGGTGGCTCGCGATGTCACCGCGAGGGTGTGAGACGTTGGCCATGGGTCGTCTCCTTCGACTAGCAGGCCTGACCGCGTCTGGTGCGGTGTGCGGTAAGAGCCGCGCAGGTTCATTCTGCTCTTATTTTTCCTTTATGTGTAGAGCTCGTGGAGGGTCGGGTCCGGTCGCTGACCACGGTGCGGACCACCTCCGCGCGGCCCGCCCGCGGACGGTCGTGCGGCCGCTCCGGCGGACGGGCCGGGCGGCGTGTCCGGCACCCGGTGGCGGGGAGTCCGGGTGCGAGCCGGGCGCCGGAGCGGCCCGGCGCCCCGGTGGCCGGGCGGAGCGGTCGCGGCCCGGCGCCCCCACGGGGTCCTCCTCGCGTGGCGCGCGGTGGCGGGCGGTCGCTTCCCCGGTACCGCGCCTTTACGCGGGTCCACTTCCCTTCGGGGCGGGCGGGGGCGCGCGCCGTGCCCGGGAGGGCGTCCACCGGGTCCCCGCAGCCGCGGATCCCCTTCCGGCGCGGACCGCCGCGAGCCCGCGGACGCGTCCGCGGCCCGATGATTGGTCTAAACCCTTGACTGGTACAGACCAAAGCGGTTGAGTGTGCTCTCACACCCCCCACCACGGCCGCCCCCACCGCCGTGGCCGGCTCCGCCGGTATGTGCGGGCGAGGCCCTGCTCAGGCATGCCCTCGTCCGGGAGCGGCCGCGTTCCGCGAAGGAGTTGTTCCCTTGTCGAGAAGACGCATCGCCGCCGTGACCGCCGCCCTCGTCCTCGCGGGCGGCGCGCCGGTGCTGCTCCCCGCCGCCACCGCCTCCGCCGCCTCGTGCTCCAGCTATCCGAACTGGGTGGCCGGGAGGTCGTACAACGCCGGTGACATCGTGCGGTACACCGACGGCCGGGCGTACATCGCCGAGCACGCCAATCCGGGGTACGACCCGATCATCAGCACCTGGTACTGGGAGCCGTACGCCTGTGACAACGGCCCCGGAACGCCCGTCGGCAGCTTCGTCGTGTCCGAGGCGCAGTTCAACCAGATGTTCCCGAACAGGAACTCCTTCTACACCTACAGCGGGCTCAAGGCCGCGCTGAGCGCCTACCCCGGTTTCGCCAACACCGGCAGCGACACGGTGAAGAAGCAGGAGGCCGCCGCCTTCCTGGCCAACGTCAGCCATGAGACCGGCGGTCTGGTGCACGTGGTGGAACAGAACACCGCCAACTACCCGCACTACTGCGACTGGGGACAGCCGTACGGCTGCCCGGCCGGTCAGGCGGCGTACTACGGGCGCGGACCGATCCAGCTGAGCTGGAACTTCAACTACAAGGCGGCGGGCGACGCGCTCGGCATCGACCTGCTGGGCAACCCCTGGCTGGTGCAGAACGACGCGGCCGTCGCCTGGAAGACCGCCCTGTGGTACTGGAACACCCAGTCCGGGCCGGGCACCATGACCCCGCACAACGCCATGGTCAACCAGGCCGGTTTCGGCCAGACGATCCGCAGCATCAACGGCTCCCTGGAGTGCGACGGCCGCAACCCCGCGCAGGTGCAGAGCCGGGTGACCAAGTACCAGCAGTTCACCCAGATCCTCGGAACGTCACCCGGCGGCAACCTGTACTGCTGACGCCCGACCGCTCGGCGTGCTGTCATGCACCTGACCTAAGAGCCTCGGGTCACGGCCCGCGCACCGCACGTGCGCGGGCCGTCCCCCGGACGAAGGGCAGTCACCATGCGCACCCCCCACGCCCTGCTCGCCACGACCGTCACGGCCGCCGCGCTGGCCGCGACGGCCGTGGCGCCCGTACCCGCCGTCGCCGCGGCGACCGTGCCGCCCGGCACCTACTACGTCCAGAGCGCGACGACCGGACTGAACGCCGCCGACGCCTCCGGCGCGGTCGAACAGCACAGACCGCGCGGGGACGAGGACCACCAGCGGTGGAACCTGCGCGCCGACGGCACCCTGGAGAACACCGACAGCCCCGGCACCTGCCTCGGCCGCGCCGGCGACCGGGCCCGGACCGTCGCCTGCGCGAGCCCGGAGGCACGCTGGGAGATCGCCCCCGTGGGCGCGGACCGCTTCACGCTCACCGTCCCCGGCACCGACCACCGCCTCACCGTCGCGCCGAAACCCTCCGGCGCGGTCCATCCCGCCCCGCTCGCCGTCGGCGCCGGCACGGGCGACCTCGCCACCTGGTACCTGACCCCGGTCGATCCGGTGACCCGTCCCCTGCCGCCGTGGGACCGGCGCACCCTGGACGAGGTCACCTTCCTCACCGCCCACAACGCCTACGCCAACGGCGTCGACGGCGGCTTCGCCCCGCCCTTCATCGACCTCTTCCCCAACCAGAACCGGGGCATCGAGCGCCAACTCGCCGACGGCGTGCGCGGATTCATGCTGGACATCCACCAGACCCCGGACGGCGCGATCCTCTGCCACAACAGCTGCACCCTGGTCAGCAGACCCGTCGCCCTGTGGGTGGACCTCCAGCGGATCGTCGACTTCCTGCGCGCCCACCCCGATCAGTTCGCCACCGTCTTCCTGGAGGACTACGTCGACCCGGGCGTCCTGCGCGCCGAACTCGCCCGCGTCCAGGGGCTGTCGGACGTGCTCTACCGGCCCGACCGCACCGGTGTCCGCGAGAACGGCTGGCCGACCATGGGGGAGCTGGCCGCCGCCGGACACCGGCTGCTGATCCTCACCGACCACAGCCGCGCCGCCGACCAGGCCGCCGGACTGACCCGCGACACCTTCGGCGTGATGTACCAGCGCGAGTGGACCGTCGAGAACCACTGGTCCATGGGCCCGGGCGTCGGCGCCTCCGACTGGTCCTGCTACAGCCGGTGGTACGACGCGGGCACCACCCTCCCGCTGACCCGCACCGAACCCGGCTTCCGCCCCCTGTTCGTCATGAACCACTTCCGGGACACCACGATCGCCTCCACCGCCGGCACGGACAACTCCAAGCTCGCCGACCGCGCCCGCAGGTTCTGCCGGCCGGCCGCCCGCAAGAAGCCCAACTACCTCGCCGTGGACCGCTACGACCTCGGCGACCCGGCGGCCGCCGTCACCACCCTCAACACCTACGCGTACCCGTAGCGCCCTCAACACCTACGCACAGCCGCTCCCGCTCCCGCTCCCGTTCCCGGCCACCGGTCCCGGAGCGGGACTGGCGCGTTCAGCAGTTTTACGTATAACCTCTCCGGTCAATCCCCCTTCGAGAGGTCACGATGAGACGCATCCCCCTGGTCACCCTCGTCGTCGACGACTACGACGAGGCGATCCGCTTCTACACCGGGGCGCTCGGTTTCCGGCTCGCCGAGGACGCGCCCCGGCCGGACGGCGGCCGCTGGGTCGTCGTCGAACCGGACGCCGGACACACCGGCGCGGGGCTGCTGCTCGCCCGCGCCAAGGGGGAGGAGCAGCGGGCCAAGGTCGGCGACCAGACCGGCGGGCGCGTCGGCTTCTTCCTGTACACCGACGACTTCGCCCGCGACCACGCCCGCATGACCGCCGCCGGCGTGACCTTCCTGGAGGAGCCGCGCCACGAGCCGTACGGCTCGGTCGCCGTCTTCCAGGACCTGTACGGCAACCGCTGGGACCTGCTCCAGCCCGCCGTCCCCTGAACCGCTTTTTTGCCGAACGATCCGCTGAGGAACGACCGCACATGTCATCTACGCGCATAGACCCCGAGACCCTCCGCCGCCTCCCCAAGGCGGTGCTGCACGACCACCTCGACGGCGGCCTGCGCCCCGCGACCGTCGTGGAACTGGCGGAGGCCGTCGGCCACACCCTGCCCACCACCGACCCCGACGAGCTCGCCGCCTGGTACGTCGAGGCCGCGAACTCCGGCGACCTGGTCCGCTACATCGCCACCTTCGAGCACACCCTCGCCGTCATGCAGACCCGTGAGGGCCTGCTGCGCACCGCCGAGGAGTACGTGCTCGACCTGGCCGCCGACGGTGTCGTCTACGGCGAGGTGCGCTACGCCCCCGAGCTGAACACCCGGGGCGGGCTGACGATGCGCGAGGTCGTGGAGACCGTCCAGGAGGGCCTCGCCGCCGGCATGGCCAAGGCCGCCGCCGCCGGGACGCCCGTCCGGGTCGGCACCCTGCTCTGCGGCATGCGGATGTTCGACCGGGTCCGCGAGGCCGCCGACCTGGCCGTCGCCTTCCGGGACACCGGTGTCGTCGGCTTCGACATCGCCGGCGCCGAGGACGGCTTCCCGCCCGCCGACCACCTCGACGCCTTCGCGCACCTGCGCCGCGAGAACATGCCCTTCACCATCCACGCCGGCGAGGCCCACGGCCTGCCCAGCATCCACCAGGCCGTCCAGGTGTGCGGCGCCCAGCGCATCGGGCACGGGGTGCGCATCACCGAGGACATCGTGGAGGGCAAGCTCGGCCGCCTCGCCGGCTGGGTCCGCGACCGCCGGATCGCGCTGGAGATGTGCCCCACCTCCAACCTCCAGACCGGCGCCGCGACCTCGGTCGCCGAGCACCCGATCACCGCGCTGAAGGACCTCGGCTTCCGCGTCACCCTCAACACCGACAACCGTCTCGTCTCGGGCACCACCATGACGCGGGAGATGTCCCTGCTGGTCGAGCAGGCCGACTGGACGGCCGAGGACCTGCGCACGGTCACGGTGAACGCCGTGAAGAGCGCGTTCCTCCCGTTCGACGAGCGCAACGCGCTCATCCGGGACGTCGTCCTGCCCGGCTATGACGCGGTGCTCTGAACCAGCCCCCGCACGTAAGCGGCCTGTCCGACGTGCTGGAGATCGTCGGACAGGACGCTGACCAGCCGTACGCCCAGGGTCACCGGAGGATCCCAGCGCTCGTCGACGACGCGCTCCAGGTCCCCCGCGGTCAGCGCGCGCAGCGCCCCCAGGGTCTGCTCGTGCACCGCGTCGTGGTAGCCGGTCAGCAGGTCACCGGAGTCGACCCGCACCTCGGCGACCTGCGCCGAGGTGTGGCCGTACCCCGTGTCGTGGCGGGGCAGGCCGAGGCCCAGGCGTTCCTCCCAGCCCTGGGAGAGCCACACCTGGTCGAGCCCGAAGGCGTCGGCGACGTGGTCGTCCTGGACCCGGGTGAGGTGCCAGACCAGCCAGGCGACGGAGTTCGCGCCGGGGCCGGGCCGGGCGTTGAGCGCGTCGGGGCCGAGGCCCTCGACGGCGGCGTGGACCTCTTCCCGGATGCGGCCGAAGCCGTCGATGAGGATGTCTTTGGCATGCATGCCCCCACCCTCGCGCATCCGCGCGCCTCACGCGCCCCCGTCGTCCAGCAGGGTCATCAGCGCCCGCGCCGCCGGACTCGTCGCCCGCGGGGACGGCACCAGGGCGACCGTCTCGTACACCGCCTCCCCGGTGTCCTTCAGCGGGAGCGCGGTGAGGGCCTCCCGCTTGTGCCGGAAGTGCCGCGGCACGACGGCGACGCCCAGGTTCTCGTCGACCAGGTCGAGCAGGCTGTGCACGTCGTTCACCTCCAGCGCCACCGTGCGCCGTACGCCCGCGGCGGCGAAGGCCGCGTCGGTGGCGCGGCGCGGACCCCAGTCCGGGTGGAAGTCGACGAAGACCTCGTCGGCCAGGTCGTGCGGGGTCAGCGGTGTCCCCGTCCGTGCGAGCCGGTGGTCCGGGTGGCACAGCACGGTCATCGGCTCACTGGTCAGCGGCACCGACCGCAGCTGCTCCGGGTCCGCCTCCGTCCGGTAGGCGAAGGCCAGGTCCAGCCGCCCCGCCGCGACCTCCTCCGCCAGCGCGGCCGACCCCCACTGCCGCAGCCGGATCTCCACGTCCGGGTGGAGCCGCCGGAACGTGGCGAGCAGCTCCGCCACGTTCACCCCGGCGATGCACTGCTCGGCGCCGATCGCGAGGGTGCCGCGCAGCACGCCCTGGACCGCGGCCACCGCCTCGTGCGCGGCCCGCACCTGGGCGAGGATCCGCTCGGCCTCCGCCAGCAGTGCCCGGCCGGCCTCGGTGAGCGTCACCCTGCGGGTGGTGCGGACGAACAGCGGGGTCTGCAGCTCGCGTTCCAGGGCGCGGATGGACGCGGACAGGCCCGACTGGGAGACCATCAGCCGTTCCGCCGCGCGGGTGAAGTGCTGGTCCTCGGCCACGGCGACGAAGTGCTGGAGGTGACGCAGTTCCATGATTGAGAAGCGTATCCGCTGAATTCCATCGGATTCTCCTGTTGGACCACTGCCCGCAGGTCACGGCAGAGTGGACGGGCGGTTCGACGGAACCGTCAGTCATGCGTGCCAACCCCTCTGGAGTCGCGTTGTACACCGCACACCCCGACCGCTACGCGGACATGCCCTACAGGCGCACCGGACGCAGCGGCCTGAAGCTCCCCGCGCTCTCGCTCGGCCTGTGGCACAACTTCGGTCCCGACCGTGCGGCCGAGACCCAGCGCGCCATCCTGCGCCGCGCCTTCGACCTGGGCGTCACCCACTTCGACCTCGCCAACAACTACGGGCCCCCGCCGGGCGCCGCCGAGTCCGCCCTCGGCGAGGCGCTGAAGTCGGACTTCGCGCCGTACCGCGACGAACTGGTGATCTCCACCAAGGCCGGCTACCTGATGTGGCCCGGCCCGTACGGCGAATGGGGCTCGCGCAAGTACCTGCTCTCCTCGCTGGACCAGAGCCTGAGCCGGATGGGCCTGGACCATGTCGACATCTTCTACTCGCACCGCTTCGACCCCGAGACTCCGCTCGAGGAGACGATGGGCGCGCTGCACTCGGCGGTCCAGCAGGGCAAGGCGCTGTACGTCGGCGTGTCCAACTACTCGGCCGAGCAGACCCGCGAGGCCGCCCGCATCCTCGGTGAGCTGGGCACCCCGCTGCTGATCAACCAGCCGCGCTACTCGATGCTCGACCGCCGCCCGGAGGACGAGGGGCTGATGGACGCCCTGGACGAGCTCCAGGTCGGCTCCATCGCCTACTCCCCGCTGGAGCAGGGCCTGCTGACCGCCCGCTACCTCGACGGCATCCCCGAGGACTCCCGGGCCGCGAGCGACAGCCCCTTCCTGAACACCGACGCCGTCACCGGGGAGCTGGTGGGCCGGTTGCGCGCGCTCGACGAGATCGCCGCCTCGCGCGGCCAGAGCCTGGCGCAGATGGCGCTGTCCTGGGTGCTGCGCGGTGGCCGCCTCACCTCCGCCCTGGTCGGCGCGAGCAGCCCGCAGCAGCTCGAGGACAGCGTCGCGGCCACGCGGAACCTCGACTTCAGCGAGGAGGAGCTGGCCCGCATCGACGCGGTCGTGAAGCAGTAGGGGCACCGGGTACGGGCCGGGCGCCGTGCGGCCGCCCGGCCCGTGGCCGTCGACGTCCCCCGCGGGCCGGAAGGCGAAGCCGGGGGACCGCCCGTGCGTCGCCGCGGCCGCCGTGGTGATCGCCTCGTGGGCGACGGCCTCACGGCGGTGGGCGGCCGCGGTCGCGATGGATTTACCGGGGAGGGCGTGCCCGCCGGCCGGACGGCGGATCCCGGTCGGTCATCCCCGAGGTCACACGCATCCCGCCGGCCACACCCGCACCGTTTCGGCCAACAATGGCCGTGAATATGCCAGGAGACTGGCCGGAAACACATGGTGACAGTGTTTCAGCGGTGAACATACTCGACATCGAGAGCGCTTCACACCGCGCGACGGCGCCCTCACGCACAGCATGCGAGCCACGAGGCGGGCAGCCGGCCCGGCCCGGCGGGCGAGCGACGCAGCGGGGGAGGGAACGTGCACGACGAATTCCTGTGCCATGTCACCGCGTACGGGATCTGCGACGGCCGGCGCATCGGCGTACCGCTCGGCACCTACCGGGCGCCCACCCTCGCCCTGGCCCTGTGGTGGCTGCGCGACCGCGCCCTCTGGATCGCCGAGCGCCTCGACCCGCGGCCCGACGCCGAGCACTTACCGCAGGGGGCGCTCGTCCCCGTCGCCGACGGCGTGCCCGACGTCCCCGCCGTACTGCGCACCTGGTGCGGCGACGTCGCCCGGCAGGAGGAGGTGGCCGAGACGCTCGCCGCCGGACGGATGGTGCGCGTCGCCACCGGTGACGACACCACCGAGTACGAACTGCTGGCCGAGTCCGTGGACGCCCTGCGCATGCAGCGCGCCGCCCGGATGCTCGGCGTTCCCGTGGCCTGAGGCGCACGGCCGTACCCCGGCCGGTGACGCCGGGCACCCGAACGGGCCAATGGGTAGAATCCAGTCATGGCGGAGCGGCCGGTCGCCCCGGAGCTCGTCCTGGAGACCGAGACGGGCTCCACCGTGATGAGTCCGGTCCGCGACTACCACGTGGGACGCGACCCGTCGAGCGACATCGTCTTCGATGACGCCCGGGTCTCCTGGCACCATGCGGTGCTCCGTTCCCAGGACGGCCGCTGGACCGTCGAGGACGAGCACAGCACCCATGGCACGTACGCCAACGGCCAGCGCATCCGCGCCCGGGAGGTCGGCCCCGGCAACGTCATCCACTTCGGCAGTCCCGACGACGGCCCCCGCGCCGTCCTCGCCGCCCCCGCACGCGACCGGCCGCAGGCGGTCTCCCATCCCGCCCTCACCCACACCTTCCGGCAGCCGGCCTCCGTACGGCCGCTGCCCACCCGCACCGTCCGCATCGGCCGGGACCCCGGCAACGACCTGGTCGTCGACGACCTGCTCGTCTCCCGGCACCACGCCGAACTGCACGTCCACGCCGACGGCTCGTACGAGATCCTCGACCTCGGCAGCCACACCGGCACCTACCTCAACGGCGTCCCGGTCGACCGGGCCGACATCCGCCCCGGCGACATCGTCGGCGTCGGCCACTCCGACTTCTGCCTGATCGGCGACGAACTCCAGGAGTACGTCGACACCGGCGAGGTCTCCCTCGACGTCCAGGACCTCACCGTCACCGTCGACCGGGGCGCCAAGCGCCTCCTCGACCACGTCTCCTTCCCGGTGGGGGAGAAGTGCCTGCTCGCGGTCGTCGGCCCGAGCGGCGCCGGCAAGTCCACCCTGATGAACGCGCTCACCGGTCAGCGCCCCGCCGACCACGGCACCGTCCTCTACGACGGCCGCGACCTCTACCACGACTACGCCGAGCTGCGCCAGCGCATCGGCCTCGTCCCGCAGGACGACATCCTGCACACCCAGCTGACCGTCCACGCCGCCCTGTCCTACGCCGCCGAACTGCGCTTCCCGCAGGACACCGCCCAGGCCGAACGACGGGCCCGGGTCGACGAGGTGATCCGCGAACTCGGCCTCCAGGAGCGGGCCCGCCAGCATGTGCACAGCCTCTCCGGCGGACAGCGCAAACGGGTCAGCGTCGCGCTGGAACTGCTGACCAAGCCGTCGCTGCTCTTCCTCGACGAGCCGACCTCCGGCCTCGACCCCGGCATGGACCGCTCGGTGATGCGCATGCTGCGCGGCCTCGCCGACGACGGCCGGACCGTCGTCGTCGTCACCCACAGCGTGCTCAGCCTGGACGTCTGCGACCGCCTCCTCGTCCTCGCCCCCGGCGGCAGGGCCGCCTACTACGGCCCTCCCGGTGACGCCCTCGCCTTCTTCGGCTTCGAGCACTGGCCGGAGGCCTTCGAGGCGTTCGAGCAGCAGCGGGACCGGGACTGGGCGGGGCAGTACCGCGACTCGCCCTTCCACCGGCGGTACGTCGTCGAGGCCGCCGCCCAGCCCGAGCGGCCCCGCGAGGAGCCGGTCGCCGTGGGACCCCCGCCCCGGCCGCGCGGCTGGGGCGCCCAGCTCCGCACCCTGGTCCGCCGCTACACCGCCGCGCTCGCCGCGGACCGCACCTTCCTCGTCGTCATGATCGCGCTGCCGTTCGTGATGGGCGCCATGGCGCGGGCCCTCGCGGGCAGTGAACTGACGCGCAGGTCCGCCATGAACGCCCTGCTCATCCTGTGCGTCGGCGCGGTCCTCACCGGCGCGGCCAACGCGGTGCGCGAACTCGTCAAGGAGCGGGTGATCTACCAGCGGGAGCGGGCCGTGGGCCTGTCCAGATCGGCGTACCTGATGTCCAAGGTGGTCGTACTCGGCACGGTCACCGTGCTCCAGGCCGTGGTGCTGACCCTCGTCGCACTCCTCGGCGTGGACCTGAACGCGCCCGGCGGTGAAGGCGTGCTGATGCCGCCCCTCGTCGAGATCACGGTCGCCGTCGCGCTGCTCGCCTTCACCGCGATGATGCTCGGCCTGCTGATCTCCGCGGTGGTCCGCAAGGAGGAGGTGACGATGCCGCTGCTGGTGCTGCTCGCCATCGTCCAGGTCGTCTTCTGCGGCGCCCTGCTGCCGCTCGACGGCGTGCTCGTGCTGGAGCAACTGGCCTGGCTGATACCCGCCCGCTGGGGATTCGCCGCGATGGCCCGCACCATCGGGCTCCCCTCGCTCTCGCCCGGCGACCTGAGCCGTGATCCGCTCTTCGCGCACACGGCGGACGGGTGGCTGCTCTCCGTCGGCATGCTGCTCGCCCTGTCGCTGGTCCTCGGCCTGCTGGTGTCCCGTCTGCTGCGGCGTCACGAACCGGCCGTGATGCGGAGGTAAGCGCCTGCCACGACGGACCCCGTCCTCCGCGCGTCGTCCCGGGCACGGCCTGTCCGCCGGGGAGACCACCGGCCCCGGCCGGCCCACCGTGCCCCGCGGTTGCTGGTGCGGCGCGGTGGTCGGGGCGTCCGCTGTGCCCCGACGGTCGGCCGGCGTGGATCGGCGGCTGCCTGGTCTTCGTACCCTGGGGTCCCGTCGGCCCACCGTGCCCCGCGGTTGCTGGTGCGGCGCGGTGGTCGGGGCGTCCGCTGTGCCCCGACGGTCGGCCGGCGTGGATCGGCGGCTGCCTGGTC
>NZ_JBIRYZ010000003.1:0-61714 GCF_044390325.1 Streptomyces sp. NPDC018964 | reverse complement strand
GTCTTCGTACCCTGGGGCCCTGCCGGCGCTCCCACAGCCCGCGGCCGCCGTCGGCGTGGGCCGGGGAAGCTTCGGCCCGCCACCAGGCCGCCGTGAGACGACCGGCCCGGCCGGTGACGGCCGCGGCGGAGAGGCCCTCCGGGTGCACCCGCGGCCCGCGCGCCGGGATCCCCGTCGGCGGGGAGGCTGTACGGCTCCGTGAACCCGACCCCGATCACGGGCGACGGGCGTGCACCGACGGCACCCGGCCGCACACCCACACGGCCGACGGGACGTCCCGCGTCGTCCCGGAGTCCGGCCCGCGCGGGCGACCCCGGTCAGCGGCCGGCCCCGCCCCTCCGGCGTATCCCTCGCGCCGGCAGTGTCCCCGCGAACCCCGTGACCAGGCCCCACAGCAGGGCCAGGCCCAGGGCGCTCCACACCCGTGGCCTCAGCAGCACCTGGCCGGAGAAGCCCTCGGCGAGGTCACCGATGCCGAGCACGGACAGGCCGAACCGTGCGGAGATCCGGGCCATGAGGCAGATCGCCAGCACGGTCGACGCCAGCGCCACCGCCATGCGCACGGCGTGCTGCCAGGCGGGGACCCGGGCCGGGGACCGGGCCGCCGCCGAGGACGCGGCGGCCAGCAGCAGCACCACGTCCACCACCAGCAGCCACCACCACTTCCCGCCGTCGTGCTCGGTGAGCGTGCGCAGGTTCAGGGCGGAGACGTCCGGGGTGCGCAGCACCTCGTCGAGCACCTGGGGCATGGGCAGTCCGAAGGGCCCCTCCACCCTGCCGTCCCAGGTGGCACCGAGCCCGATCGTCAGCGCCGGCCAGGCCACGTTGGGCAGTCCCAGCAGGATCACGGCGAACGTCTCGGCCGGGTGCCCCCGGGTGGCGGCGACGACCAGCGCGATGACGAGGCAGATGACGACGGCGGCCAGCGACAGCAGCACCATCGCGTGCGCCACCGGACGCGCCGCCGTCAGGAAGCGCAGCGGCCCCGCCGGCAGCGGGGCACCACGGGACACCAGCAGTGACACCACCAGCACCCCCGCCAGCCAGAGCAGGCCGATGAGGACGGTCGGCGGCACGTCGGTGGAGAACCCCACCACCGGTCTGATCCCGAACAGGTCACCCAGGTCACCGAGCGGGCCGTCCCCGAGGGAGACCTCGAACGTGTGCCGCGCGGCGAGCGCGAGGCCGAGGAGCGCGAACAGCCACAGGACGGCGATCCTCGCGGCCCACCCGGCCAGCTCGGGCGCTCCGGCGACCGCGTGGTGCCGCAGCGGACGCAGGAAGACCCAGCCGATGACCAGCGCCCCGACGAGGGTGACGGACAACGGGACGACCGTCAGACCGCCCTCCGCGCCGGCCAGGTCGCCGGCGTCCCCGGAGAGCTCCACCGACCCGCCGACGGCCGCGACCACCGTCGCCGCGACCACCGGAGGGAAGGAACCGCCCGGAAGGCCCCTGGCACCCGCCGCCCACAGCCCGAGCGCGGCCACCGCGCCCATGGCGATCAGCGCGCCGAGCACCGCGGCGAGGGCCTGCGCCCAGCCGTGACGGGCGGCCGGACGGCCGGAGAAGGTGCGTGAGCTCACGTCTGCACGCTAAGCAGCCCCGCCCGCCCCCGCCCGCCGGGAGGTCCGTCCGCGCGGCATGTCCTCCCCGTGGTGCCCGTCGCCCGTCCGGACCACCAGGGCGTGGTCCCCGAGACCCAGCAGGCGCTCGGCGGGCAGCTCGCCGAGGGTCGTCAGGACCGCCTCGATGCGGGCGGTGGCCGGATCGAACGCCGCGTCGAGCACGGTGCCGCGCTCCTCGCCGCACTCGGTGAGCACCCTGCTCCCCACCAGGTCACGGTGGGGCGGGACCTCGTCCGGCCGGCCGGACGGGCGTGCGATCAGCATGTCGGGCCCGGCCGCGCCCAGGTCGGCCCACGCCACCACGGCCTCCCTGCGCAGCCGCCCGCGCCGTATCCGGACGTGCGTGACCTCCCCGGACGCCGCGTCGATCGTCAGCGCGCGCACCGCACCGACCCGGTCCGCGTCACCCGGGGTGAGGACGGGCAGCCCACGTACCCGTGAGAACAGCATCATCGGACCGCGCCCCTCCCGAGGCCGTGACGGGAACCGGCCCGGGCGACGAAGGACGGCAGGTCACCGGTGACGTACGAGGTCGCGTGCGCCGGGATCACCAGCGTCCGGCCGGAGACGCTCAGGACCTCGCCCCGCGGTACGTACACCTGGTGCCGGCGGTGCCGGGAGCCGTGCACCAGCTCCCGGTGCGCGGCGAGCCGGAACGCGACGAGCCGGCCGCTGGTGCCGCCCTCGACCAGCACGTCGAGCACCGTGCCCACCAGGTCGCCCTCGTCCGTCAGCACATGCGCCCCGAGCAGCCGCCCGTGCAGGGCGTCACGGCGCGCCACCGACAGCGGCAGGTCGCACAGCGCCCCCTCGTCGCGGACCATCACCGCGTGAGGGCCCAGGCAGTGCACCGCCGGCCAGGGCAGATCCCGCGGCAGCGGGCCCGACATCAGGGTCCGGCCGGTGAGCGTGAAGCTCGCGATCCGCCCGGCCGCCGGATCGAAGACCGTGTCCTTGACGTGCGCCACGGCGTCACCGCCCAGCGTCACCACGGGCAGCGTCGTCAGGCTGCGCACCGCCGTCAGTCCGTTCATGGCGCCCCTTCCGCCGAACCTCGGCGGAACCCGGGTTCCCCGCCCCGCGGAGCCGAACACCGATCAGGGGGACTGTGCGGCGAGAGCCGGGGTACCAGGACTGGTGCAGAATCGTCCGGCCCACCCGGCTTCGCGGAAAGAAACGAGTATGACCTACCACCTGGACGGGGCAGTGATACCGATCGGCTTCGACGTGCCCGTGGAACCGCTGCGGCGGGCGGCACACTTCACCGGCGAGCCGGGATGCATCGCCGAGGCGCGTACGTTCGCCACGCACTTCCTCCAGCAGCTCAGGACCGAGTGGTGCGCCACGATCGACGAACGGGCCGACGGCGCGGTGCTGCTGGTGGTGAGCGAACTGGTCACCAACGCGGACCGGCACAGCGAAGGCCCGTACATCCTGGAGCTGGAGGGCACGGACACCTCGCTCACGGTGGCGGTCTACGACAGCAGCGCCAGCCTGCCCCGGGTCTTCCCCCGCAACCCCGAGCGCGTCGGCCGGCACGGTCTGGAGATCGTCCGCGCGCTGACGCGGGACCTCCGGGTGGAACGCGTGCCGGTCGGCAAGCGTGTGCGCGCCGTGCTGGATTTCGGCCGCGCCTGACCGGCCGCGTCGTCGCCCGCCCGGTCAGGCGCAGCCGAGCTCGCCCAGCATGCCCTCGCGCAGCCGGGTGATGATCCGCTTGATCAGGCGGGACACGTGCATCTGCGAGCAGCCGAGGCGCTCACCGATCTCCGCCTGGGTGGCCTCCTCCACGAACCGCATGTGGATGATCTCCCGGTCGCGTTCGCTGAGTTCGGCCATGAGCGGGGCGAGCGAGTGGAAGTCCTCGACGAGGCGCAGTCCCTCCTCCTCGACCCCGATGAAGTCGGCCAGGACGGCCTCGCCGTTCTCCGGGCCGTCACCGGTGAGGGCGGCGTCCAGCGACGACGAGTTGTATCCGTTCGCGGCGATCTGCCCCTCGACGACCTGCTGCTCGGTGATGTTCATCAGCGTGGCGAGCTCACCGACGGTGGGTTCCCGATCCAGCCGGCTGGCCAGCTCCTCGCGGGCCTTCGCCAGCTCGACCCGCAGCTCCTGGAGCCGGCGCGGCACGTGCACGGCCCACGTGGTGTCCCGGAAGAAACGCTTGATCTCACCGACGATGTACGGCAGCGCGAAGGACGTGAACTCGACCTCGCGGGACAGCTCGAACCGGTCGATGGCCTTGATCAGGCCGATCATGCCGGTCTGCACGATGTCGTCCATGTCGTCGCCGCGGCCGCGGAACCGCCCGGCCGCGAACCGCACGAGGGACATGTTCATCTCGATGAGGGTGTTGCGCGCGTACTGGTACTCGTGCGTGCCCTCCTCCAGCTCCGCCAGGCGACGGAAGAACTGGCGGGACAGCTCCCTGGCGTCGCGCGGGGCGACGGCGCGCGGATCCACCACGTCCCGCGGACTTCCGTCACCCGTCCCGGCCTCGGTGTGCTGCTCCGCTACCTGTGCCTGCGACCGGATCACGGCGGTCCTCATTACCTCTCCCCACGGACGTCACGGCTGACATGTGCCTGGGTCCTGCGGGTACCCAGGTCGCACGGACCCATGCGTGCCGTGTTCCGAGAGGCTCGGAACCGCGCCGCGCACCGGTCGTCACTCGTACGTCCGATGGTACGGGGGCGCGGCCCGCACGGCAGCCCGGACCGCGCCCGGGAGCGCCTTCACTCAGGGCGGAATTCCGTTCCCTTCCCCTCGGAGCCGGAATTCCTAGGCTGAGGAGGTGACGAATCGAGAGGTGACCGGCCCAGCGCCGGACCGTGCCCGTGTCATCCCCCTGTGCCCCGGACCGCCGCCGGACCCGGCGGCCCCCACGCCCAGGGAGCCGCTGCTGCGCGACCTCGTCGGTGACGTGCTGCGCAGCGAGCGGCTCGCCCAGGAACGGACGCTGAAGGACGTCGCCGACGCGGCCCGGATCTCCATGCCCTACCTCTCGGAGGTGGAGCGGGGCCGCAAGGAGGCCTCCTCGGAGGTCCTCGCGGCCGCCGCCCGGGCGCTCGGCCTCGGCCTCGGCGACCTGCTGACCCGGGCCCACGGAGAGCTGGTCCGCGTCACCGGCCGGCGGACCGTCACCACGACGACGCGGGCGACGTCCGGCTCCGCGCACAACGGACTCTGCCTGGCCGCCTGACCCGCGCCCGGTGCCTCACACCCTCACGAGGCGCCGGGCCAGCACCTCGTCGGCCAGGCCGTACGCCACGGCCTCCTCGGCGGTGAACACCTTGTCGCGGTCCATGTCGGCCCGCAGGGCCGCCACGTCGTGGTGCGTGTGCCGGGACAGCACCTCCTCCACCTGGGAGCGGATCCGCACCATCTCCTTGGCCCGCAGCGACAGGTCGGACGCCGTGCCGTGCGTGCCACCGGTGGCCGGCTGCCCGAGCAGCACCCGCGCGTGCTCCAGCACGAACCGCCGCCCCGGGTCCCCGCCCGCCAGCAGCACGGCCGCCGTGGACGCCGCCTGCCCGACGCAGAACGTCGAGATCGGAGCCTGGACGAACGTCATCGTGTCGTAGATCGCCATCAGCGAGGTGAACGAGCCGCCGGGGGAGTTGATGTAGATCGCGATCTCGTTCTCGGGTGCCGCCGACTCCAGATGGAGGAGCTGCGCGATGACCACGTTGGCGACCCCGTCGTCGATCTCCGTGCCCAGGAAGATGATCCGTTCGGCCAGCAGCCTGCTGAACACGTCGTAGGACCGCTCGCCCTGCGGGGTGCGCTCGACGACGTTCGGAATCGTGTAGGTCCCCATCACCGCAGCCCCATCCTGGGCCGGGCGGCCGCCGGGCGGACGTCGGCGAGCGACTCCACCACCCGGTCGACCATCCCGTACTCCCTGGCCTGCTCGGCGGTGAACCAGCGGTCCCGGTCGCCGTCCCGGGAGATGGTCTCCGGGGTCTGGCCGGTGTGCTCGGCGGTGATCCGCTCGATGGTCCGCTTGGTGAACTCCAGGTTCTCCGCCTGGATCTCGATGTCGGCGGTGGTGCCCCCGATGCCCCCCGACGGCTGGTGCATCATGACGCGGGCGTTCGGCAGGGCGTAGCGCTTGCCGGGCGTGCCGACGCAGAGCAGGAACTGGCCCATGCTGGCCGCGAAGCCCATCGCCAGGGTCGAGACGTCGTTGGGGATCAGCCGCATCGTGTCGTAGATGGCCAGGCCCGCGTGGACCGAGCCGCCGGGGCTGTTGATGTACAGGCTGATGTCGGTGCGCGGGTCCTCGGCGGACAGGACCAGCAACTGCGCGCACACGCGGTTGGCCGACACCTCGTCGACCTGCGTGCCGAGCAGCACGATGCGCTGCGCGAGCAGCTGGGCGGCGAGGTGGTCGTCGAACCGGGTCGGCGGGGTGTCGCCCTCCTCGGCCCGGGGCAGCGGGGCCGGCCGCGGGCCGGCGGTGAACGGAGACATCGGCGCTCCTGGTGGTCGCTCGTCGGAACGCGGCCCGGACGACCGCGTGCCACCCACTGTCGACGCGGCGGGCCGGCCGGCGGGGAGATGTCTGCCCGCGGCAGATTCGCCACGGGCAGAGCGCCCGTTCCGCTCCCGGTCCGCCGCGCACCGATGAGTTCCGAGGCGCGCGGGAGTCGACACCCATGACCGCGATCCATCCACGGGAGGTGCCCATGAACACCGACGGATTCACCACGTGTCTCTGGTACGACGGCCGGGCGGAGGAGGCCGCGAACTTCTACGTCTCGGTCTTCAAGAACTCCGGCCTCGGCGACATCGTCCGGAACACCGACGCCACGCCCGGCGCCGAGGGTTCCGTGCTCACCGTCGAGTTCACGGCCAACGGCCAGAGGTTCGTCGCGCTGAACGGCGGGCCCGAGTTCACGTTCAACGAGGCGATCTCCTTCCAGCTCGACTGCGCGGACCAGGCGGAGATCGACCACTACTGGGAGAAGCTCGTCGAGGGCGGCGGCGAACACGGCCCCTGCGGCTGGCTCAAGGACCGGTTCGGCGTCTCCTGGCAGGTCAACGCGGTCCGGCTGACCGAGATGATCAGTGACCCGGACCGGCGGAAGGCGGACCGCGCCCTGAAGGCCATGATGACGATGGGCAAGCTCGACATCGCCGCCCTGGAGAAGGCGTACGAGGGCGAGTGAGGCGGCCGGGACCACCGACAGGGCCGTCACGGGGCCCCGCCGTCCCGGCCGGGCTCCGCGCGACAGCCCGGGTGGGCGCGCCGGTGGACATCGCCCGGCGGGTACCGCGCCCCGCCGGACCCGCCGAAGGCGGCGGCCCGTTCCTCGTACGGCCTGTTCACCTGGCGCATCCGGACGGTGGGCCCGTGCACGCGCCGGGTGGTGCGGCGGCCGGCCTCGCGCACATGATCCGTGGAGTGCGTGTACGGCGGCCCCGTCCGGTGGGGGGACGGCCCGGCCTCGTCCGGAAGGGCTTGTGCGGCGCGTTCACCTGGCGCATCCGGACGGTGGACCCGTGCACGCGTCGGGTGGTGCGGCGGCCGGCCTCGCGCACATGATCCGTGGCGTGCGTGTACGGCGGCTCTCACCCGGTGGGGACACGCCGCGGCCCCGTCCGGAAGGGGCCGAAGCCACGGTCGTACCGCCCGGAGGCACCCCGCGTCGGGCCGAGGCGACGGCCGGCGGCACGCGGGCGCCGCCTTCCCGGTGACCGGCGTCAGCACCCCGGGCGGGCCCGGCCGGTCCGTCCGGACATGGCATGATCGGGCGCATGCGTGAACGAGTTGTGGCCGCGTGCGACGGGGCTTCGAAGGGAAATCCCGGGCCCGCCGGCTGGGCCTGGGTGGTTGCCGACGCGTCCGGGACGCCGGTCCGCTGGGAGGCCGGCGCGCTCGGCACGGCCACCAACAACATCGCCGAACTCACCGCGCTGGAACGGCTGCTGACGGCCACCGATCCCGCCGTACCGCTCGAGGTGCGGATGGACTCGCAGTACGCCATGAAGGCCGTCACCACCTGGCTGCCCGGCTGGAAGCGCAACGGCTGGCGCACGGCGGCCGGCAAGCCGGTCGCCAACCAGGAACTCGTCGTCCGCATCGACGGACTCCTCCAGGACCGCTCGGTCGAGTTCCGCTACGTCCCCGCCCACCAGGTCGACGGCGACCGGCTCAACGACTTCGCCGACCGCGCGGCCAGCCAGGCGGCCACCGCCCAGCAGGACGCCGGCAGCGCACTGGGTTCGCCCGAGCCGCCGGCCGCCCCGGACCGCCCGGCGGGCGGCACGGCCAGGCGCGGGTCCGGCGGGGCGAAGACGTCCCGGCCGCGCGGCGGCTCCTCGGCCCGCACCATCAAGGCGAAGTTCCCCGGCCGCTGCACGTGCGGACGGTCCTACGCGGCCGGCGAGCCCATCGCCAAGAACGACAAGGGCTGGGGCCACCCCGACTGCCGGACGGCCCGGAGCGCCTGACCGGGCCCGCGCGAAGGCGGAGCCGCCCCGGCGCCCGGCCGGGACGGATGACAGACTGACCTCCATGGACGAGCGCACATTCGACAGGTCGGGACAGCACGCCTCCGTGATCGGTCTCGGCACATGGCAACTCGGGGCGGACTGGGGCGACGTCGACGACAAGGAAGCCCTCGCGGTGCTGGAGGCCGCCGCCGAGTCGGGCGTCACCTTCTTCGACACCGCCGACGTGTACGGCGACGGACGCAGCGAGCAGACCATCGCGTCGTTCCTCAGCGGACGGCCCGACCTGCACGTCCTGGTCGCCACCAAGATGGGACGCCGGGTCGACCAGATCCCGGAGAACTACGTCCTGGACAACTTCCGCGCCTGGAACGACCGCTCGCGGCGCAACCTGGGCGTCGACCGGATCGACCTGGTGCAGCTGCACTGCCCGCCCACCCCCGTCTACTCCACCGGCGAGGTCTTCGACGCCCTCGACACCCTGGTGGCGGAGGAGCGGATCGCCGCCTACGGCGTCAGCGTGGAGACCTGCGCGGAGGCGCTCACCGCGATCGCCCGGCCGAACGTGGCGAGCGTGCAGATCATCCTCAACCCGTTCCGCATGAAGCCGCTGCTCGAGGTGCTCCCGGCCGCCCGCGAGGCGGGCGTCGGCATCATCGCCCGGGTCCCGCTCGCCTCCGGACTGCTGTCCGGCAAGTACACCAAGGACACCGTCTTCGCCGAGAACGACCACCGCACCTACAACCGGCACGGCGAGGCCTTCGACCAGGGCGAGACCTTCTCCGGCGTCGACTACGCCACCGGCGTCGAAGCCGCCGCCGAGTTCGCCGGGCTCGCCCCCGAGGGATACACCCCGGCCCAGCTGGCCCTGCGCTGGATCATCGAGCAGCCCGGTGTCACCACCGTCATCCCCGGCGCCCGCACTCCCGGACAGGCCCGCGCCAACGCGGCCGCCGCCCGGCTCCCCGAACTGCCCGGGGCGACGCTCACGGCGATCCGGGACCTCTACGACCGGCGGATCAAGGACCAGGTCGAAGCCCGCTGGTAGCAGCCGCGGACGTCACGGCTCCAGGAGCAGTTGCCGTTCCTGCTCCTGGTCGCCGGAGACGGTGCCCTCGTCGCGCGCGGTGAAGGACCGCGCGAGGGCGTCGCTCGCCCGCCGCACCGCCTCCGGAGCGCCCTGCACGGTGACGGTCACCGGCTCCGACAGCGGCCCCGCGTCCGCGGCCCCGGCCGCCGCTCCCGGCCCCTCCCCGGTGAACGTCGCCACGCGGACCGTCGCGTGCTCCGCGGAGGGACGCTGGTCCGCCTCCCCGAACGCGCCCTCCAGGACCCGGACGACCGCCTGGGCGTCGTCGGCGTCCCCGCCGCTGAACGTCACGGTGAGCTGGGTGTCCGACATGCGTCCCACGACCTCCTGGCCTCGGTGTCATCGCCGTCCGTGTAACCGTGCCCCCGCACCCCAAACCGGCGACCGGCCCGGGAGAACGACGGCTTTCGGGGCATGGGGAGAGGGAGACCCACGGAAAGGGGAGGCACTGTGCCGGACATGGACCAGGGCGAGGACAGGCGCCGGGGACGGAACGAGACGCAGGACGAGAGAGCTGACCGGATGTGGACGGAGCTCATCCAGGAGGTCCGCGTCGCCCAGATGGGGGTGCAGATCCTCTTCGGGTTCCTGCTGACCGTCGTGTTCACCCCGACCTACGCCAAACTGTCCGACACGGACGAGACGATCTACATCGTGACCGTGGTGCTGGGCGCCTGCGCCACCGGCGCCCTCATCGGCCCGGTCTCCCTGCACCGGCTCGTCTCCGGACGGCGCATCAAGGCGCAGGCCGTGCAGTGGGCCTCCCGGCTCACCCTGCTCGGCCTCCTGCTGCTGCTGGCCACCACCAGCTGCTCCCTGCTGCTCATCCTGCGCGTGGCCACCCACGACGACTTCGTCCCGTACCTGGTGGCCGGCGTGGTGGCCTGGTACCTGCTGTGCTGGTTCGGCCTGCCGATGTGGGCCCGGTACCGTCACACCGGGGGCCAGGAGTTCAGTTCCCGGTGAGGACGTCCGCGAGGAAGTCGTCCACGCGGACCTCCTCGCACCCCGGCGGCACCAGCAGCCGGGTCTCGTGCAGGAACGCGCCGACGGCCTCGGCCCAGGCGAACACCACCGCGTGGTGCCGGCCACCGTCGGCGTGGGCCTCGCCGAGGAACTCCATCCGCAGCTCCCGCCCCACACCCCGGGACTCCGGCCGCAGCCGTACGTCCCCGATGCCGACCGGGCGGGTGAGACCCTCGGCGACCATCTCCCGGTCCAGCTGCCAGCGGGCGAGGACCCGGCCGTCGTGGCTGAAGACGACGGTGACGGCGAACGGGTCGGACGGGTCGTAGCCCAGGTGGGCGAGCACGGGAAAGCGGTCCGTGTCGCCCGCCTGGAGCTCCACCACCAGGGTCTTGTGCACGAACGAGTTCACGAAAGGGCCTCCGGGAAGTACCGACGTAGATCCCTCTAGTACCCCGCATCCACGCAAGATGCTCGGTCTTCCGGGTGAATCGCCGGCCGTGCCGGGCCGTCGGGAGGATCAGCCGAAGGCGTCCCGCAGCGCCGGCAGCAGCGTCTTCTCCGACCAGTCCAGGTACGCCGGCTGCGACTCGCCGCCGATCTGCACCAGGGCGATCTCGGTGAAACCCGCCTCGGCGTAGGGGCGGACGGCCTCGACGAAGTCCGCCGGGTCGCTGCCGCACGGGATCGACCCGGCGACGTCCTCGGGCCGGACGAACTGCGTCGCCGACGCGAAGGAGTCCGGGTGCGGCAGCTCCGAGTTGACCTTCCAGCCGCTGCCGAACCAGCGGAACTGGTCGTGGGCGCGTGCGACGGCCGCGTCCCGGTCGGGGTCGTAGCACACCGGGAGCTGCCCCACCCGCGGCTTGCCCCGCCCGCCGTGCCGGTCGAAGTCGTCGAGCAGTTCCGCCTTCGGCTCGGTGGCGATCACCAGGTCGGCGAGCCGGCCCGCGAGGGCGCAGGACCGCTTCCCGGACACCGCGACGCCGATCGGCGGCGGCTCGTCCGGCAGGTCCCACAGCTTGGCCGACTCGACGTCGAAGTGGGTGCCCCGGTGGTTCACGTGGCCGCCCTCGAACAGGGCACGGATGATCTCCACCGCCTCCTCGAGCATCTCGTGCCGTACGTCCACGGACGGCCAGCCGCCGCCCACCACGTGCTCGTTGAGGTTCTCGCCGGAGCCGAGCCCCAGCCGGAACCGGCCCTCGGACAGCAGCTGCACCGTCGCCGCCTTCTGCGCCACCACCGCCGGGTGGTAGCGCAGCGTCGGACACGTCACGTACGTCATCAGCGGGATGCGCGAGGTGGCCTGTGCGGCGGCGCCCAGCACGCTCCAGGCGTACGGCGCGTGACCCTGCGACGCCAGCCAGGGGAAGTAGTGGTCCGAGGTCACCGAGAAGTCGAAACCGGCCTCCTCGGCCCGCACCACGTGGTCGACCAGCTCACGGGGCCCGGCCTGCTCGGTCATCATCGTGTATCCGATTCGCACCATGCCGCACGGGTCCCCGGCCCGGGGCGGGGAAAACGATGGATCACCCGCGGCGGCCCGGGCAGGATGCCTCCCATGACAGCCCACCCGCTCCCCACCGCGGAGCCCGCCGCCCAGGGCGTCGACGCCTCCGGCGTCCACGCCTTCCTCGACGCCCTCGAAGCCGACCCGGACATCGAACCGCACAGCCTGATGATCCTGCGCCACGGCCGGCTCGTGGCCGCCGGCTGGTGGGCGCCGTACACCGCGCGGCGCCCGCACCTGCTGTACTCGCTCAGCAAGAGCTTCACGGCGACCGCCGCCGCCCTCGCCGAGGCCGAGGGACTGCTCGACTTCGACGCCCCGGTGCTGTCGTACTTCCCGGAGTTCGAGGCCGACATCACCGACGCGCGCAGCCGGGCGATGCTGGTCCGGCACGTGGCGTCCATGGCCAGCGGCCACGAGGACGAGACCGTCGACGCGGCCTACGCCGCCGACCCCGTCGAACCCGTGCGCGGCTTCCTCCTCCAGCCGCCGGAGCGCGACCCGGGTACCGTCTTCGCGTACAACCAGCCCTGCACGTACACCCTCGGCGCGATCGTGCAGCGGGTCACCGGGCAGACGCTCACCGAGTATCTGCGGCCCCGGCTGTTCGACCCGCTGGGCATCGGCGAGGCACTGTGGCAGCGGGACCGCACCGGCCGCGAGATCGGCTTCAGCGGACTGCACGCCGCCACCGACGCCGTGGCCCGGCTCGGCCAGCTCTACCTGGACGACGGAGTGTGGCGGGGCGAACGGCTGCTGCCCGAGGGATGGGCCGCCCGCGCCGCGCACCCGCACATACCGACCGCCGGAACCCCGCTGGTGGGGGACCGGCAGGACTCGATCTGCGGCTACGGGTACCAGTTCTGGGTGTCCCGGCACGGGTTCCGGGGCGACGGGGCCTACGGGCAGTTCTGCCTCGTCCTGCCCGAGCACGACGCGGTCGTCGCCGTGACCACGGCGACCGAGCGGACGCAGGAGTACCTCGACCTGGTCTGGCGGCACCTCCTGCCGGCCTTCCACCCGGCGCCGCTGACCGGCCGCGAGGCCGCGGACACCGCCCTGCGCGAGCGCCTGGAACGGCTCGCCCTGCCCCCGGCCGACGGCGGCCCGGTACCGCCCGAGCGGGCCGGGGACTGGTCCGGCGCCGCGTTCACCCCGGAGGGCGGGGGCTTCGCCGGCCGGCCGAAGCTGACCGCGGCCGAGGTCACGGCGGACGACGGCGGCGGCTGGACGCTGACCCTCACCGAGGACGGCGAACGGTTCGGCGCGCGGTTCCTCGCCGGGCAGGGGTGGACGACCGCCGAGGAGCCCGTCCCGACCGCCGCGAGCGGCGGCTGGAACGACGGCGACACCCTCACCGTGGACCTGGCGTTCCTGGAGACCCCGCACCGCCTCCGGGTCACCTGCTCCCTCACCGACCGGACCTTCACCGCCCGCTGGCTCACCCAGCCGCTGCACGCGTGGCCCCTGCGCAGGCTGCGCGCCCCGCGCGGCTCAGTCCGCCGCGGGCCGGAACGTCCGTAGGAAGGTCCGCAGGGCCTCCCGGCTCGCGGGTTCCTCCCAGGCGGCGGCCGGGGTCGTCCAGCGCAGCGAGAAGCCGCGCCCGCCACCCAGCAGGAACCCGCGGCCGAAGGTGCGCACCCGGGTGCCGCCGGCCGTGGCGTACCACTCCAGGTCGGCGGCCTCGCGCCCCTGGTACGTCGTCGCCCGGATTCCGCCGATCCGCTCGTAGCCGGTGCCGGACCGCTCCAGGCGCGGCTCCACGTCGTCCCGCCACACGGCCACCGCGTCCGGTCCCACCCGCTCGCTGTAGGTGACGGCGAGCGTGCGCGGGTCCCCGTCGGCGCCGAAGGTGACGCGGTAGCCCCGGTCGGAGTCGCGGGAGGTGTCCAGCCGCTCCCAGCCCTCCGGCAGCGCGACGGAGAAGCCCTCCGGGGCGTGGTGGGCGCGATAGCCCGGCGGGAGGCCGCCCGCGCCGTCCGGCGCGGAGGGGGAGGGGGCGGGCGTGGACGGGTCCCCGGGTACGTCCGGCAGGCCGGCCGGCGCGGATACCCGGGGCGGCGGCGCGTCGGCGGCGGAGCCGGTGCCGGCGCCCGGCAGCCCCCGCGCCGCGGCGAGCACCGCGACCGCCACCGTGACGACGGCGAGCGCGGTGCCGAGGAGCGCCGTCCGCCTGCCCCGCTCCCGGCCCGCGTACCGCACGGTGCCGGTGTGCGCGCCGTGCGGCCAGGGGCCCGGCGCCGCCTCCGGGGCCTCCCGCAGCACCCGGGTGAGCGCCTCGCGGACCACCTGGCCGGTCAGCCGCTCCCGCGGGTCCTTGCGCAGTAACCCTTGGACGACCTGGGTGAGCGGGCCCGCCCGGACCGGTGCGCGCGGCGGCAGCCGGTCCACGCCCCTCAGCGTGGCCTCGGGCCGCCCGCGGTCCCGGAACGGCGGACGCCCCTCCAGCATCGTGTGGAGGAGCGCGCCCAGCGCCCACAGGTCCGCGGCGGGCCCGGCCCGCTCGCCACGGGCCTGCTCCGGGGAGGCGTACGACGGCGCCGTGAGCCGGGGCGCAGGCGCCGCGCCGGCCAGGCCGTACCCGGTGACGACGGCCGGCCCGCCCTCGCGCAGGAACACCTGGCCGGGGCTGAGCTCACCGTGCGTGACGCCCCCGGCGTGCGCGGCGTCCAGCACGTCGAGCAGCTCCAGCGCGACGCGCGCGGCCCGTACGTGGTCGAACGCGCCCTCCTCGGCGAGGACCTCGTCGAGCGGAGCGCCGTCGATCCACGGGGTGACCGTCCACAGGAAGCCGGACTCGTCGACGGCGTCGACGGCGGCGGCGGTGCGGCCGGGGCACAGCCGGGCCGCCCTCTCCGCCGCCCGCGGCACACGGGAGGGCGCACGGCGCGCGTCCGGCGGCAGCTCCACCCGGGTGACCAGGCAGGGACGGCCGGTCCCCAGGTCGTCGGCGTACCAGCGGACGCGGTTGGTCTCCCGGTGCGTGATCTCGACCAGCCGGTACCGTCCGGCGACCGTCCGGTCGGTGGAGACGTGCGCCCTGCCCATGGCCATCCCTCGTCGAACCGCCGGCTCCCGCTGTCCCCAGGGGTACGGGGAGCGGGCGGGGTCCGTTCAACGGGAGGCTCAGCGAAGCTCGAAGTGTTCCGCCCAGGCGATCATGTCGCCGGTGGTGGCGTTGCCGCCGCACACCACGAGACCGAGCCGGGCCCCCTCGCCGACCCGCTCCAGCACCCGCCGCGCGGCCGGCAGCAGACAGCCGGCGGCCGGCTCCGCCCACACCTTGGCGTGGTCCGCGAGCTCCAGCGAGCCCCGCACCGCCTCCCGGTCCGGCACCACCAGCACCTCGGTGACCAGCTCCGAGACGTGCTCGTACGTCAGCGCGGAGACGGCCGGGGCGCTGAGCGTGGAGACGATCGACGTCAGCTTCACCGGTACCGGGCCGCCCGCCGCCAGCGCCTCGGACATCGCCTGCGCGCCCTCGGTCTCCACGCCCCAGACCCGCACCCCGGGCCGCAGCGCGCGCAGCGCCGCCGCGACCCCGGCGATCAGCCCGCCGCCCCCGATGCTCACCAGGACGTCCGTGAGGTCACCGGCGTCCGCGGCGAACTCCAGCCCCACCGTGCCCTGACCGGCGATCACCACCGGGTCGTCGAAGGGGTGGACCAGGGTCAGCCCCTCCTGCTGCAGCCGGGTCATGAGCGCGAACGCGCCGTCCATGTCGTCGGTCACCCGCACCGAGGCGCCCGCGGACTCCGCGATCTCCACGGCCCGCAGGGGCGCCGAACGCGGCATCACCACCGTGGCCTTCACATCGAGGGCCGCGGCCATCACCGCCAGGGCGATCCCGTGGTTGCCGCCGCTCACCGCCACGACCCCGGCGGCCCGCTCGGCCCCGCTCAGCGACAGCAGCTTCGCCGCCGCGCCCCGCACCTTGAACGAACCGGTGCGCTGCAACAGCTCCAGCTTCGTGGTGACCGGGACACCCAGCAGCGCCGACAGCCCGGGGCTCGGCACGGTCGGAGTCCGCACCACGTGCCCGGCGATCCGCTCGGCCGCGGTCTCGATGTCGGCGATCCCGATCACGACTGTCACCTCTCCGGCGCGGGGGCGGTGATCCGCGCCGTCCTCCACCCTGGCCCGCCCGGCGGCCAAGGTCAACATCGCTCAGTGCTGCTGGGCCTTCTGCGGCGTCGCCTCACTGGGCCGGACGACGACGTACCCCTCGCCCCGCAGCATCAGCTGCACGGCCTCGCCGGACCCGCCGCGCAGCATCGAGCCCAGTGACTGCGAACGGTGCAGCGAGGTGTCCAGGCCCGCGGTCCAGCCGACGATCGCGTCCGTGTCCACGTACACCGGGTCCTGCGACGACACCGGGATCACCAGCGGATTCCCCTCGCACACCAGCCCCAGCCGGCCGTGTCCGGTGAAGACGCTGTTGAACAGCCCGCCGCCGCTGATGCCGGCGCCCTTCACTGTCGCGATGCGGTACGACAGCGTGGAGTCGAAGCACAGGACGTTGCGGCCGTTGACGGTGAACTCGTCGCCGGGGTCCACCTCGACGACGAAGCAGTTCTGCGCCTCGTGCGCGAACCATGCCTCGCCCCGGCCGCGGACCGCCATCAGCGGCAGCCCCTCGCCGGTCACCGCCCGCTTGAGCATGCCGCCCACGCCCTGCCCTTTGCGCTCGAACTGAAGATCGCCGCGGTAGGCGACCATCGCGCCCTGCCGGGCGTGCATCTCGCCGTCGACCACGTAGCGGATGCACTTGGCGTTCTCGACGGTCATGCCCGGAGCCGTGGCCGGCCGCACCATGTGCTGACTGGAAAACAGGTCACCCTTCATGGGGGCATCCTCGCCCGGACTCCCTCCCTCCGCCAGGATCACGTACGGACGGCACCGGGCCCGGCGCCGTCAGCCGCCGAAGAGCTGGGTCCAGTACGTGCCCGCCCGGCCGCCGCCCGCGAATCCGACGCCGATGCGGGTGAAACCGGCCTTGAGGATGTTGGCGCGGTGACCGGGGCTGTTCATCCAGCCCCGGACGACCTCGGCGGCCGAGCGCTGGCCGCACGCGATGTTCTCGCCGATCGTCCGCAGGGCCGAGCCCGCGGCGGCGGCCCGGTCCCAGGGTTCGCCGCCGTCGGGCGCGGTGTGGGAGTAGAAGTCGCGGGCCACCATGTCGGCGCTGTGCGCCTGCGCGGCCGCGGTCAGCAGGGAGTCGCGGGACAGGGGCGGCAGTCCGGCACGGGCACGCTCCCGGTTGGTGAGCTCGATGACCTCGCCGGCCGTACGGCTCAGCCCGTCCGGGGTGAGCGGACTGGCCCACAACGCCGTCCAGTAGGTGTCGCCGGACCCGTCGCGGGACGCCACGGCGGCGTGGGTGAAGGAGGGGTCGCACACGGTGCGGCGGGCCGCGTCGTGGCGCAGGCAGTGGTCGACGAACCGGTCGACGGTGAGCGGCCCGGAGACCAGGTGCTCGCCGACGGTGAGGTACGGGTATCCGGCGGCGACGACCCGCTGGTGGACGGAGACGCCGTCCACGCCCTCGACGGCGAGGCGCCCGCCCCGCGCCATCATGGCGGCGTGCTCCCGCGCCGCGCCGGCCAGTCGCGCGTCATGGGCGACCGGAGGCGAACCGGCGGCGGCCCGGGCGGCGTTCACCAGGCCGAGGAAGCCGTCCCGGGCGGCCGGGAGGGCCGGGGCGGCGGGCGCCGTGTGTGCGGCGACCGCCCCGTCGTCGTCCGCCACGTCGACCCCGAAGTCCCGTGCGAGACCGGCCAGTCCGTCGGCGTACCCCTGTCCCAGGGCGCGCAGTTTCCACTCCCCGCCGCGCCGGTAGATCTCCGTGAGGAGCAGCACGGCCTCCTGCCGCACCCGGGGCGGGGAGAACCGGGCGAGCGGGCGGCCGCCGGCACCGGCGAGCTGGAGCACGGGGGCGGGCAGCCCGCTCAGCGGGGTGCCGGGGTCGGCGGGGCTGACGGCCACCGTGACGCGCACGGCGCCGGGACGCAGCGCCGCCGGGTCGACGGTGAGGGTGTCCCCGACGAGCCTGGCGCCCGGCGCGGACGGCTGGTTGTAGAACACGAAGTCGCCGTCGCCGCGCACCTTTCCGCCGTCGTCCGTGATCAGCGCGGACACGTCGAAGGGGCCGGGCACCCGGACGGTCACGGCACCGCCCGGGAGGGCCAGATTCCCGCCGGGGACCAACTCCTGCATCACACCGCCCTGTTGTCGTCGTACACGGACCGGTGGGGGGTGTCCGGACAACGACGGGCGGTGGCCGCGGGTTCCCGGCCGCGGTCCCTCAGCGGCGCAGCGCCCGGGCCCAGTCCGGCGGCACCCGTCCCGCCGGACCCGGCGACGGCTGGTCGGCCGGGTGGCTCACGGGCGGGGCCAGGTCGGGGCCGGACTCGTACAGCTCGTTGGTGGCGTAGTCCCAGAACCAGTCCTCGCCCGGTTCGTAACTGCGGACCACGGGATGCCCGGTGGCCTCGAAGTGCGCCGTGGCGTGCCGGCCGGGCGAGCTGTCGCAGCAGCCGATGTGGCCGCACCGCGCGCAGCGCCGCAGGTGGAACCACCAGCCGCCCACGGCGTCGCAGTCGGCGCAGCCCGGGCCGGTCGGGGGGACGCCGGGGTCGATGGCGTGGTCGCTGGTCATGCGGACTCCTCGGGGGTGTCGTCGGGGGCCGGGGCGGTGAGCGGCAGCAGCACCTGGAAGCGGGTGTCGCCAGGCTCGGACTCGAACCGCAGGGTCCCGTGGTGCCGGTCGACCACGATCCGCCAGGAGATGTCCAGGCCCAGTCCGGTGCCCTCACCCACCGGCTTGGTGGTGAAGAACGGGTCGAAGACCCGGTCGCGGATCTCCGGCGGGACGCCCGTGCCGGTGTCGCCGAACTCCACCAGCAGCCGGTCGTCCTCCCGCGCGGTGCGCACGGTCAGCGTGCCCTGCCCGCCCTGCCCGTCGTCCGCGCCGTTCATGGCGGCGACCGCGTTGTCGATCAGGTTGGTCCACACCTGGTTGAGCTCCGCCGGGTACGCCGGGATCCGCGGCAGCGTCCGGTCGTACTCCTTGACCACCTCGATCCGCGGCCCGAACTTCCCCGACAGCATCAGCAGGGTGCTGTCGAGGAGTTCGTGCACGTCGGCGACCTGGAAGGGGGCGCGGTCGAGTTGCGAGTACTGCTTGGCGGCGTCGACGAGGTGCGAGATGCGGTTCGTGGAGTCCGCGATCTCGTCCATGAGCAGTTCCGTCTCGACCGTGTAGCTGAGCCAGCCGACCGCCGACGGCAGCGTCGCCTCGTCGACGGCGGCGGCGACCTGCTCCAGCCAGTCCAGGTCCAGTCCGGCCTGGACGAACGTCGGGGCGATCCGCCAGCCGTCGGGGATGCCGTGGCCGTCCAGCCAGTCGGCGAGCTCGTCCTCCCGGTCCGACGCCTCCAGCGGGCTGAGCACGGGCGCCTTCGCGACCCGTTCGGCCGTCCGCTCCTGGATCTCGATCAGGCCGGCGAGCGTCTCGCGGTCGTAGGTGCCCGCGGAGATGACGCGCAGCTTGTGCCGCATCTTGCCGACGCGTTCGCGCAGCGTCGCCGTGGCCCGTACGGCCGCGGCGGCGGGGTTGTTCAGTTCGTGCGTCAGCCCGGCCGACAACGAGCCCAGCGCCAGCAGCCGTTCGCGCTGGCCGATGGCGCGCTGGGTGTTCTTCGAACCGAAGAACAGCCCCTCCAGGAGGTGGACCGCCATCGGGAACCACTCCCGCATGACGCTCGCGAACGTGTCCGCGGGCACCACGAAGAACCGGGTCGGCTCCGTCACGCGCATCGAGTTGGTGTAGACCTGCCGCACCCGGTCCCCGAGGTAGGCCTGCATGGCCCCCGCGTACACCCCGCGCTGGGAGGTGCGGCTGACCTCCACGTCGTCCCCGCCGACCCGGCGGGACAGCACGACGGTGCCCTCCAGCATCACGTAGAAGCAGGTGGCGGGGGAGCCCTCGGTGTAGACCGGGCCGGGTTCGAACCGCTCCACCCGCCCCTCGGCGCAGAGCCGCCCGAGCTGCTCGTCGGTGAGCTTCTCGAACAGGAACAGCGAGCCGATCTCCCGCGGGCTGCACGGCATCGGCCGCCCGCTCACGACTGCTCCAGGTACCGGTGGACGAGCATCACGGCCATGGCTCCCTCTCCGACGGCGGACGCGACCCGCTTGGCGGACTCCGCGCGGGCGTCGCCCGCCACGAACACGCCGGGCACGCTGGTCTCCAGGTGGTACGGCGGCCGGTCCAGCTCCCAGCCGGCCGGCGGACGCCCGTCGGGGGTGAGGTCGGGCCCGGCGAGGATGAACCCGCGGTCGTCCCGCAGCACCGTGCCGTCCAGCCAGCCGGTCAGCGGGGCGGCCCCGATGAACACGAACAGCCACTGCGCGTCGACGAGTTCGGTCCGCCCGCTGTCCGTGTCGCGCAGCGTCAGCCGCTCCAGCCGGCCGTCGCCGTGCGCGCTCTCGACGACCGCGCCGCACCGCACCGAGATGTTCGGCGCCCGGTCGATCTGCTGGATCAGGTAGTACGACATCGACGCCGTCAGGTCCGGACCGCGCACCAGCAGCGTCACCGACTTGGCGAACCGGGACAGGTACATCGCGGCCTGCCCGGCCGAGTTGGCGCCGCCGACGATGTACACGTCGTGGCCCTGGCAGGCGGCGGCCTCCGTCAGCGCCGACCCGTAGTAGACCCCGCAGCCGTTGAGGTCGTCGCAGCCGGGCGCCGCCAGCCGCCGGTACGACACCCCGGTCGCCAGGATCACGCTGTGCGCGGCGACCGACGACCCGTCGGAGAACCGTACGACCCGGGCGCCGCCGCCCACCTCGAGACCCGTCACCTCCCGCGCGGTGAGGATCTCGGCACCGAACTTGGTGGCCTGCCGCCGCGCCCGGTCGGTGAGCTGCGCGCCCGACACGCCGTCGGGGAAGCCCAGGTAGTTCTCGATCCGCGAGGACTGCCCCGCCTGCCCGCCGGTCGCCGACCGCTCCACCAGCACGGTCCGCAGCCCCTCGGAGGCCCCGTAGACCGCCGCGCCGAGCCCCGCCGGGCCGCCGCCGATCACGACCAGGTCGTAGAAGTCGGCCTCCGGGGTCGTCGCCAGGCCTACCCGCGCGGCGAGGTCCACGGACTCCGGCTCCACCAGCGGCGTCCCGTCCGGGGTGATCACCACCGGCAGCCGCGTCCCGTCCTCGCCCGCGGCGGCCAGCAGCCGCCGGCCCTCCGGCTCGTCGGCGGAGTACCAGCGGTAGGACACCTGGTTGCGGGCCAGGAACTCCCGCACGTCCGAGGAGCGCGCCGACCAGCGGTGCCCGACCACCTTGGTGCTGGGCACCGGCCGGTGGTCGCTGCGCCGCCAGGCCTCCAGGAGGTCGTCCAGGACCGGGTAGAGCTTCTCCTCCGGCGGGTCCCACGGCTTGAGGAGGTAGTGGTCGAGGTCGACGACGTTGATCGCGTCGATCGCCGCGCCGGTGTCCGCGTACGCGGTGAGCAGCACCCGCCGCGCGCCGGGGTGGATGTCGAGGGCCTGTTCCAGGAACTCGATGCCGTTCATCCGGGGCATCCGGTAGTCGGCGAGGATCACGGCGACGAGGTCGCCGCGCAGCTTCAGTTCGCGCAGCGCGTCCAGCGCGGACTCCCCGGACTCCGCGCGCACGATCCGGTACGACGCCCCGTAACGCCGTCTGAGGTCCCGGGCCACGGCGCGGGAGACGCCCGGGTCGTCGTCCACGGTCATGATCACGGTCCGCGCCGCTTCGACGGCCTGTGCCATACGTCCCCCACGTCGTGCGATCGGATCCCCGGCGCGACGGGCCCCGGCCGGGCCGCGGCCACCGCACCGGCCCTGCCCATCGTATGTTCGACGGCGTTCCCGCGCTCAGGTATGCGCGAGCCGCGGAGCGTGGGGAAGACTGGATCACGCGAAGCGGACACGACACCGGGAGGAACCGCATGACGCGCCCGATCACGGCAGGGATCGACGGAACCGGGGAGAGCCTCGCCGCACTGGCCTGGGCGGCGCGGGAGGCGGTCCGCCGGGATCTGCCGCTGAGGGTGGTGCACGCCTGGCGGTTCGAGGCGCACGACGCGGTGGACACGGGGGACCGGGCGACGCAGGAGCAGTGGGTCCGCGCGTCGGTGGAGGAGGCGGTCCGCGCCGTCGGCGAACGCCACCCCGGTCTCGCCGTGACGACGGACGTCCTGGAGGGCGACGCCGTGGAGACCCTGACCGGTGCCGCCGCGGAGGCGGAACTGCTGGTGCTCGGCTCGCGCGGGCACGGGCGGATCATGGGCTTCCTGGTCGGCTCGGTCGGCCAGCAGGTGATCGTCGACGCCGGGCGTCCCGTGGTGTTCGTACGGGCCGGGGACCAGGCGTCGGACGAGGTCGCCGGGCACGAGATCGTCGTCGGTCAGCAGGGCGACCCGCAGGACGGCGCCGCCGCGCTCGGCCTCGCCTTCGAGACCGCTGCCCGGCGCGGGGCCACGGTGCGCGCCGTACGGGCCTGGACCCTGCCGCCGGTCTACGCCTACAGCCCCGCCTCGCTCCAGCTCCTCGACGAGGCCGGCGGCCTGGAACCCTACGAGCGGAAGGCGCTGGCGGCGGCCCTCGCGCCGTGGCGTGAGCGCTACCCCGACGTGCACGTGATCGAGCACGTGGAGATGGGCAGCGCCGGGCAGGTGCTGCTGTCGGTGGCGGGCACCGCCCAGCTGATGGTGGTCGGCCGCCGCGCCCGCCGCACGGCCGTGGGGGCCCGGATCGGCTCGGTGGCCCACGGCGTCCTGCACCACGCGGACTGCCCGGTGGCGGTGGTGCCGCCGGCCTGACGCGGCGGACCGCCCGGCTCAGTCGTCCGTCGGCCGGAGCGTCTCCCGCGCCTTCGGCAGGATGTTCCTGATGTAGTCCTCGACGGCCGTGTCCAGACCGATGTCGTGCTGGGCCCGCTCGGACAGGTACCAGCGGTGCTCGAGGAGTTCGTGGTAGATCTCCGCGGCGTCCATCGGGCCGCGCAGCTCCGGCGGCACGGACCGCACGGTGGGCCGGAAGACCTCGCGCACCCAGCGGTGGGCGAGGACCTCCGGGCGGGCGCCGAGGGGGTCGCCCGGCGCGTAGTCGTCCTGGGTGGCCATCCAGCTCTCCAGGTCGTTCAGTAGCCGCCTGGCCTGGTTCTCCTCGGCGTCCAGGCCGGTCAGGCGCAGCAGTTGCCGCTGGTGGTGACCGGCGTCGACGACCTTGGGCACGAAGGTGACGGTGTCGCCGTTGGAGGCGTGCTCGATCTGCATCTCGGCCACGTCGAAACCGAGGTCGTTCAGCCGGCGGATGCGGCGCTCGATGTAGTGGTGCTTGCCCGCCGGGTAGACGGAGGTACGGGTCAGCTCCCGCCACAGGCCCTGGTAGCGGGAGCAGATCTCGGTGCCGAACTCGATCGGGTCGACGGAGGGGTGCAGCGCCCCGGAGGCCTCCAGGTCGAGCAGCTCGCCGCTGATGTTGACCCGCGCGAGATCGAGGTCGTACTCCCGCTGCCCGACGCTCAGTTCCGGGTGCAGGTCCCCGGTCTCGGCATCCACGAGATACGCGGCGTAGGCGCCCGCGTCGCGCCGGAACAGCGTGTTGGACAGCGAGCAGTCGCCCCACGCGAACCCGGCCAGGTGCAGCCGCACCAGGAGCACGGCGAGCGCGTCCATCAGCCGGTGCATGGTCGCCGGGCGCAGCGTCGTCTCGAACATCGACCGGTACGGCATCGAGCCGCCGAGGTGACGGGTGATCAGGACGCTCTCCAGCGGCTCCCCGGCGGTGTCGGTGCGGCCGGTGACCACGGCCAGCGGGTCCACCGCCGGGATGCCGATCCGGTCCAGGTCGCGCAGCAGCTCGTACTCGCGCAGCGCGGGCCGCCGGGCGAGCTCCTTCACCGCGATCACCTCGTCACCGGCGCGCGCGTAGCGCACCACGTGCCGGGAGATGCCGCGCGGCAGCGGCACCAGGTACTCCTCGGGCCACTCCTCCAGCGGCAGGTGCCACGGCAGTTCCAACAGGAGCGCGGGGTGCTCCGGGTTGGTGGCGTTGATCTGCAGTGCCATGGCGGCGGTGTCCTCGTCTCGCGGGCGGTCGTCACCTCACCCTAGTGCGCGCGCTCCCGGGCCAGCCGGGCGGCGTCCCGTACGGACCCCTCGTGCAGCGGGCCGTGTCCGGGCAGCAGCAGGTCGCCGTCCAGCCCGGCCAGGACGTCCAGCGAGGCCACGGCGGTGGCGCGTTCGTGGTGGAACATGTCCGTCAGCATCTGCGGCCCCTCGAGCCGCGAGGTGGGGTGGCCGCTCACCAGGGCGTCGCCCGACACCACTACCCCGGTGTGCGGGAAGTGGAACGCGCAGTGCCCGGCGGTGTGGCCGGGCGTGTGCACGGGCACGGGCCGGCCGGGCAGGTCGAGCGGACCCGGACCGGCCTCCGGGAACGGCTCGGGCGCGGTGACCGCCACGTCCGCCGTCCCGCCGGAGCGCAGGGCGTGCGCCGCCCACGGCAGCACGCCCGGCCGCCAGCCGTTGCGCAGCACCTGCCCGACGGTCACCTGGTGCAGGAAGTCCCGCCGGGCGTGGGGGACTTCGGCCTTGTGGGCGTAGACGGGAGTGCCGTACGCGGCGCTCAGGTACTCGGCGGAGCCCAGGTGGTCGCTGTGGGCGTGGGTGATCAGTACGGCCGTCACCGCCTCCGGTGAACTCCCCACCTCCGCGAGGGAGGCGAGCAGCCCTTCGCGGTCGCCGGGGTAGCCGGTGTCGATCAGGGTGACGGCGTCCCCCTCGGTCAGGATCACCCAGTTGGTGTTCGTGCCGTGCACCAGGAAGGTGCCGTCCGCGACGTGCCGCACGGTTGCTCGCATGTTCGTCCCGAGTTCCAGTCGTTGTGGTCGTTCCCGTCCTTCCCGCCGGACGGGAGAAGGAAAGCAGATCATGGCGCGGTCGTGGCGGCGCCGGCCGGCGGGACTCCGGTGCGATCACGCCGCTCCCGGGTCTTTCGATACACCGGTGCATCGGATACGTTCCCGTATCGGACGGAGGGACGGCCGTGACGGTGGACGGTACGGAGAAGCGCGTCACCAGGCGCCGGCTGCGCACGCGCGCGAACCTGCTCGACGCCGCGTTCTCCGTCTTCGCCGCCAAGGGCTTCGGGCACGTCTCGATCGAGGAGGTCTGCGAGGCCGCCGGCTACACCAGGGGCGCCTTCTACTCCAACTTCACCGGCCTGGACGAACTGTTCTTCGCCCTCTACACCGAGCGCGCCGAACTGATCGCCGAGCAGGTGGCCGGGGCCCTCGCCCAGGACGGGCCCGGCCTCGACGTGCCCGCCGCCGTGGACCGCGTCACCGAGGTCCTGCTCCTGGACCGCGACTGGCTGCTGGTGAAGACCGACTTCCTGGTGCACGCCGCCCGCGACCCGGAGGTGGCACGCGCCCTGCTGGAACACCGGGCGCGGCTGCGGCGGGCGATCGCGGACCGGCTCGCCCGGGCCCGCGGCCACACCGGACCGCCCGCCGTGCTCGGTGACGCCGAGGGCGCCGCGCACGCCGTGGTCGCCGCCTACGACGGCGTCACCACCCAACTGCTGCTGGACCGGGACGTCGCGGGCGCCCGGGCCTGGCTGAGACAACTGCTGACCGCGCTGCTCACCGGATAACAGTCGCCACAGGAAGGGACGGTCGCCATGGATGCCGACGTCATCGTCGTCGGAGCGGGACTCGCGGGCCTCGTCGCGGCCCACGAGCTGACCGGCAGGGGCCGCAGGGTCGCCCTGGTCGACCAGGAGAACGCCGCCAACCTCGGCGGGCAGGCCTTCTGGTCCTTCGGCGGGCTGTTCCTCGTCGGCTCACCGGAGCAGAAGCGCCTGGGCGTCAAGGACTCCTTCGACCTCGCCTGGAACGACTGGCGGGGCAGCGCGGGCTTCGACCGGCTCGACGACGAGGACGCCTGGGCGGTGCGCTGGGCGAGGGCCTACGTCGAGTGGGCGGCGGGGGAGAAGCGGTCCTGGCTGGACGGCCACGGCATCACCTTCCTGCCCACCGTCAGCTGGGCCGAGCGCGGCGACCTCCGCGCGGACGGCCACGGCAACACCGTGCCCCGCTTCCACATCGCCTGGGGCACGGGGACCGGTGTCGTCGCCCCCTTCGTGCGGTACGCCCGCGAGGCCTCGCGCGACGGACTGCTCACCTTCCACCACCGCCACCGGGTCGACGAACTCGTCGTCGAGGGCGGTGCCGCGCGCGGGGTGCGCGGCACCGTGCTGGCCGAGGACAACGCCCCGCGCGGTGTCGCCTCCAGCCGCGAGGCGGTCGGGGAGTTCGAACTCACCGCCCAGGCCGTGATCGTCACCAGCGGCGGCATCGGCGCCGACCACGACCTCGTCCGCCGGTACTGGCCCGAGCGGCTGGGCACCCCGCCCCGCGAGATGGTCACCGGGGTCCCGGCCTACGTCGACGGGCGGATGCTCGACATCAGCGCCCGCGCGGGGGCGCGCCTGGTCAACCGGGACCGCATGTGGCACTACACCGAGGGCCTGCGCAACTGGGACCCCATCTGGCCCGGACACGGCATCCGCGTCCTGTCCGGACCGTCCCCGATGTGGTTCGACGCCCTCGGCCGTCGGCTGCCCGACCCCTGTCTGCCCGGGTACGACACCCTCGGCACGCTGAAGCACCTGCGCACCACCGAGGACATCGCCGGACACGACCACTCCTGGTTCGTCCTCACCCAGAAGATCATCGAGAAGGAGTTCGCCCTGTCGGGCTCCGAGCAGAACCCCGACATCACCGCCAAGGACCGGGCCGACTTCCTGCGCACCCGCCTGCTGGGCAAGGGCGCCCCCGGACCGGTGGACGCGTTCCTGCGCAAGGGCGCCGACTTCGTGACCGCCCCGACCCTCGAACAGCTCGTCGAGAAGATGAACGCCCTCACCGGTGAACCGCTGCTCGACGCGGCCGTCCTGCGCCGCCAGATCGAGGCACGCGACCTGCAGATGGCCAACGCCTACAGCAAGGACGCCCAGGTCCAGGGCATCCGCAACGCCCGCCGCTACATCGGCGACCGCCTCAGCCGCGTCGCCACCCCGCACCGCATCCTCGACCCCGCGGCCGGCCCGCTGATCGGCGTCAAGCTGAACATCCTCACCCGCAAGACCCTCGGCGGCATCCAGACCGACCTGGACTCCCGCGCGCTGGGCGCCGACGGCCGGCCGGTCGAGGGCCTGTACGCGGCCGGCGAGGTGGCGGGCTTCGGCGGCGGAGGTGTCCACGGGTACAACGCCCTGGAGGGCACCTTCCTCGGCGGCTGCCTCTTCTCGGGCCGGGCGGCGGGGCGTGCTGCGGCCGCGCAGACCGCCTGAGCGCTCCGCCGGAGACACGGTGACGCACCCTCCGGGGCGCCATCGCGGCGGACTCCGCCGGACCCGCTCACTCCTCCAGCAGGCGGGCCAGCACCCGCGCGTGACCGGTCTCCGGGTTCCTGGACGCGGTCAGCAGCGTCACCGTGCCCTTCCCGGCCAGTTCCCGTACGTGGTCCAGGAGTCCGGCGGCCTCCGGGGCCGCCAGTTCCGCCTCGTAGCGCTCGCGGAACTCCTCGTACGGCCGGTCGCCCGCGTGGTACCAGCGGCGCAGCTCGGTGGACGGGGTCAGGCCCTTGGGCCACTCGTCCACCCGCGCCGCGTCCTTCGTCAGACCGCGCGGCCACAGCCGGTCGACCAGGATCCGGACCCCGTCGTCCGGCTCGGGCGGCTCGTGGACCCGGCGCACGCGCACACTCATGGCGGCTCCTTCCCGCGGTGTCCCGCGAGCGTACTGCGGCCCGGGGGGCCGGGCACGGCAGGCCCTTCTCAGGAATCCCCGGCGGTCCGCCGCGCGGCGATGCGGCGCTTGAGCGCACGGCGTTCCGTCTCGCTCGTACCGCCCCACACCCCGATGGACTGCCCCGTGTCCAGTGCCCACCGCAGGCACGGCTCCCGCACGGGGCAGCGCCGGCACACGGCCTTGGCCTGTTCCGCCTGCATCAGGGCGGGGCCGGTGGTGCCGATCGGGAAGAAGAGGTCGGGGTCCTCGGTCCTGCAGGCCGCACGTTCGCGCCAGTTGTCCATCGAGAGTCACCTGCGATCATCGGTGGGAAAACGGATGGGCACCCGTGTGGGCGCCTCACTCCTCTTCGGGTCACCTGTCGACCGGCGGTGAAACAACGGGACGCCGTGCGCGCGGTCACTGTTCGCGCAGCCCCCAGGGCGAGCCGTACGCGGTCAGCAGGTCCAGGAACGGTCCCGCGGGGAACGCCTCGGGACCGAGCACGCCCGTGCCCGACCAGGCGCCGCCGGCGAGCAGTTCGAGGGCGACGACGGGGTTGACGGCGGTCTGCCACACCACGGCCTGGCAGCCGTACTCGGCCATGGACCACTGGTTGTCGACCACGTGGTACAGGTACACCTCGCGCGGCGCCCCGTCCTTCACGCCCCGCACCCACGTGCCGGCGCAGGTCTTGCCGTGCATCCGCTCCCCGAGCGTCGCCGGGTCGGGCAGACAGGCGGCCACCACGTCCCTGGGGGAGACCCGCACCGGACCGTCCTGGCCGGGCACGGTCACCGGTCCGGTGCGGTCCAGGCCCAGCAGGTGCAGCGTCCTGAGCGTGTCGATGAACGCGCGGCCCAGACCGTACTTGAAGGTCACCCGGCGGGCGTCCACCCAGCGCGGGACGAGCAGCACCTCCTCGTGCTCGACGTTCACGCACTCCACCGGGCCGATGCCCTCGGGGAAGTCGAACACCTCGGGCTCGCTGAACGGCTCGGTGGTGAACCAGCCGCGGCCCTCCTCGTAGACCACGGGCGGGTTGAGGCACTCCTCGATCGTGGTCCAGATGCTGAAGGACGGCGCGAAGTCGTAGCCGTCCACCGTGAGGTTCGCGCCGTCGCGGACGCCGATCTCCTCGATCTCGTCGAAGAGTTCGTCGGCCGCGTACCGGGCGAACACGTCCGAGAGGCCCGGTTCGACGCCCATCCCGACCAGGGCGAGCGCACCGGCCTCCGCCCACTCCCCGGACCGTGCGAACTGCTCGTCGCCGAGCTTCACCCCGCATTCCTCGTAAGGCCGTTCGGCGTGCGGCCGGGACAACGACATCGCCATGTCGACGTAGGTGGCACCGGCGCGGCGCGCCGCGCGGAACAGCGGCATCACGAACCGGGGGTCGGTGGCGTTGAGCAGGACGTCGCAGCCGTGCCGTCCGAGCAGCGCCGCCACCCCGTCCTCGTCGCCGGCGTCCACGCGCTCGGCACGGAACCGGGACCCCTCCGCGCCGAGCGCGGCGACCGCCGCCTCGGCCCGGGACGGGTCGTGGTCGGCCACCACCATCTGGTCGAAGAACGGCCGCCGGGCCGCGATCCGGGTGACGGCGGTACCCACGCCGCCGGCTCCCACCAGCAGTACGCGCATGACGGAGCACTCCCTCTCTGCCTCGTGGATCCCCCTGGATCCGGGATGTGTGCGGGGCCCCTGGCCGGAGATACAACGCCGCGCGGCGACATAAGGTCAATGGTGTTGGCATAAGAGCGAGAGGAGACGGCGATGCCCAAACGGGTGGTTCCCGAGGAGCGCCGACGGCGCCGCAGGCCGACGCGGAGCGGCCGGGTCCTGTCCGAGACGCTGATCGTCGAGACGGCGCTGCGCCTGCTGCGCGAGCACGGCGGCACGGGCCTGACCGCCCGCCGCCTCGGCCTCGCCCTGGACTGCGATCCGAGCACCCTCTACCGCTACTTCCGCGGCATGGACGAGCTGACCCTCGCCATCGGGGACGCGCTGATCGGCCGGGCGCTGCACGGCTGGCGGCCCACCGGACAGTGGCGGGCCGACCTGCGGGCCGTCGGGCTGCGCATCCACGCCGCCTACGTGTCGCACCCGCAGGCCGCCGTCCTCACGGCGAGCCGGGTCTCCGGCCGGGCGAACGAACTGGCGGCCGACGAGGCGGTTCTCGACGTGCTGCGCACCGCGGGCTTCCCGCTGCCGGAGACGGTCCGCGTCTACCACGCCTTCATCGACACCACGCTGGCCTTCGCCGCCCTCGACGCCGCGTCCCTGGCCCTGCCCGACGCGGCCCTCCACGCCGACGAGGAGAGGTGGCGCTCCACCTACGCCCGCCTCCCCGCCGCCACCCACCCCCGCATCGCCGAGGCCGCGCCCCTGCTGGCCACCCGCATGGTCACCAGCGCCTACCCGACCGCGCTGGACATGCTCCTGGAGAGCGCCGGGAACAGTCTGGCGGGGGCCTAGCCAGGGGCCGGCGGTCCGGCCTCGCGGCCCTTGGCGCGCTCACCGCGTCGGCCGGGGCACCTGCGTCCCGGAGCCTCGCGGTCGCAGGCGCCGGACGCGGGCGGGCGGCCGGCGGGACGCCGGGCGGGCCCTCAGCGGCGCAGCGCTTCCGCCGCCGCCTCCGTCACCGCGGCCGCCACCGCCGCAAGCGCGGGGGAGTCCAGCTTCCACTGCTGCCAGTACAGGGAGACGTCGACCTCCCGGCCCGGGGCGAACACCGTGAGGCGGCCGGCCCGGAGCAGGGGCTCCGCCTGCGCCTCGGGCACCATGCCCCAGCCCAGACCCGCGGCGACCGCCTCGGCGAAGCCCTCCGAGGCCGGCACGTAGTGGCGCAGCGCGCTCGCCTCGGCGCGTCCGCGCGTGAGCCGGCGCACGAAACCGTCCTGGAAGTCGTCCTTCCGGTCGAACACCACCACCGGCGCCACGGGCAGTACCTCCCGCAGCGGTCCCGCGAGATGCCGCAGGGCGAACTCCGGGTGCGCCACCGGGAGATAGCGCATCCGCCCCAGATGCCGCACGGAGCAGCCCGGCACCGCGTCCGGCGACGAGGTCACCGCGGCCATCACCGTCCCCTCCCGCAGCAGCGCCGCCGTGTGGGCCTCGTCCTCCCGGCGCAGTTCGAAGCGGAGCCGCGAGTCGGCCGGCAGACGGGTGAGGGCCCCGAGGAACCAGGTCGCCAGCGAGTCCGCGTTCACCGCCACCGGCACCCGGGTCGGCTCCCCGGCCCCGCTCAGCCCCAGCTCGGCGTACGCGTCACGCTCCAGTCGGCCTACCTGCCGGGCGAGCCTGACCAGCACCTCGCCCGACTCGGTCGGCCGCACCGGCTTGGTGCGCAGCAGCAGCACCCGCCCCGTGCGCTGCTCCAGAGCCTTCACCCGCTGGCTCACCGCCGAGGGCGTGACGTGCAGCGCGGCGGCCGCCGCGTCGAACGTCCCCTCGTCCACCACGGCGAGCAGGGTCCGCACCTGGTCCAGCGGAAGATCCGTCATCACGACAGCTAATGCTACGTAAGAATCATTAGCTGTACTTCGGAACCGGCGCGCCCGTAGCGTCCTCGGCATGACCAGCGCCTTCACCACCGCCGCCGCCGGATTCGGCACCGGCCTCTCCCTCATCGTCGCCATCGGTGCCCAGAACGCCTTCGTCCTGCGCCAGGGCGTCCGCCGCGACGCCGTACTCGCCGTCGTCGGCATCTGCGCCCTGTCCGACGCGGTGCTCATCGCCCTCGGGGTCGGCGGGGTCGGCGCGGTGGTCGTGGCCTGGCCCGGCGCGCTGACGGCGGTCGGCTGGATCGGCGGCGCGTTCCTGCTCTGCTACGGCGCCCTGGCCGCCCGCCGGGTGCTGCGCCCGGCCGCCACCGGACTGGAGACGGCGGGCGAGGCGGCGGGCTCGCGGCGCCGGGCCGTGCTCACCTGCCTCGCCATGACCTGGCTCAATCCGCACGTCTACCTCGACACGGTGTTCCTGCTGGGCTCGGTCGCCGCCGACCACGGCCCGCTGCGCTGGACCTTCGGCCTCGGTGCCGTACTGGCCAGCGTCTGCTGGTTCGCGGCGCTCGGCTTCGGCGCCCGGCTGCTGAGCCGCTTCCTGGCCCGGCCCACCGCCTGGCGGGTCCTGGACGGGCTGGTCGCCGCCACCATGGTCGTCCTCGGTCTGACGCTCATCGCGGGAGCCTGACGCCGCCGCACGGGGCCACCGGGCGCGGGACCGCTACAGCGCCCCGCTGCGCCGGTGCATCGCGTACTGCTCCATCAGCTTGCCGCGCGTCGTCTCCAGCCGGTGGGCGAGCACCTCGGCGACGCTGCGCACCAGGATCATCCCGAGCGGCGGGTCCTCCTCGCAGAGCCGGAGCACGGCCGCCGCGTCGAACTCGTAGGCGCGCACCGGGCTGAAGGCCACGGCGCCGAAGTCCCACCGGTGGGGCGGGAACAGCCACGACCAGCCCAGCAGGTCACCCGCGCCGAGGCCGGCGACGGTCACCCGGCGCAGGTCGCTCACCCGCTGGTCCAGCGAGACCGCGCCGGAGCGGATCACCCAGAACCGGTCGGCGGTGCCGCCCGTCTCGAAGATGCGGGTGTCCTCGGGGAAGGACACCTCCCGCGCCAGTGCCATCAGGCGCTCGCGCTGCGGCGGAGGCAGGGCGGTCAGGAGTTTGATCGCTTTGGTCATGACGCGGGGCTCCTCGCCGGGCATTCGGTTCCGGTGCTTTCCCTACGTTCATTTCAGCCGCTGCGGCCGTTCGGGGCACCTCGGCGGACACGAGAGCTCCGGTTCCCGCCGCCGGTCCCGCCCGGGCATGAAAAAGCCCTGGCTGGACGGGGGAAGCCAGCCAGGGCCGTAAGCGGTGGTGTCCGGAGGACGGAATGTCGACTCCGCCACCACGTGTGAATGAACGATAAACCATTCTGGTGGTGCTCCGGTAATCGGGCCGCGTGACCTGTTTCACCGGCCCCGGTCGGCGCGCTCGTCCACGACCCGGACCGTCTCCAGGCCGGGGTCCGACGGATCCGGCAGGTGCATGCCCGCGGCCAGCCCCGTCCGCAGATAGCGGAGCACGGGCCCGGTGAGCCGTTCGCCCGGCAGGACGGCCGGGATGCCGGGCGGGTACGGCGTGATCATCTCGGCCGCGACCCGTCCGGCGGCCCGGGCCACCGGCACCTCCTCGGCCGGGCCGAAGAACGCGTCCCGCGGCAGCAGCGCCTGCTCCATCCGCAGGTCGCCCGGCGACGGCACATCCACCTCCGGCGTCCGGGGCAGGGACCGCGCCGCCCGCCCCAGGTCCCGCAGCGCCGACAGCAGCTCCCCGGTCGTCTCCCGGTCGTCGCCGTGGGTGATCTGCATGCCGATCCGGCGGTGGTCCACCAGGTGCGCGTCGATACCGCGGTGCTCGCGCAGCCAGTCCGCCGCCCGGTATCCCGTGATGCCGAGGCCCTCGAGATCGATCACCCCGGGCAGCGGGTCGAAGTCGTCCGCCAGCCCCGGGCCGCAGAAGTCGTCCCGGTCGTCGACGTGCATGCCGTCGATCTCCTCGATCGCGGCCCGGACCTCGCCGGCGAGCGCCAGCGCCGCCCCCATCAGCTCCTTGCCGCGCAGGGCCATCTGGCGCCGCCAGCCGTCGAGACCCGCGAAGATCAGCACCGACGGGCTGGTGGTCCCCAGCAGATCGGCGCGCGTGCCCAGCAGCGCCGGCGGCACCAGGTCGCCCTGCAGGTGGAACACCGAGCCCTGCTCCAGACCGCTGCCCATCTTGTGGATGCTGGTCACGCAGATGTCGGCGCCCGCGTCCATCGCCCAGGACGGCAGATCGGGATGGAAGGGCAGGTGCGCGCCCCAGGCCTCGTCCACGATCAGCGGGCGCGAGCGACGGTGGCACACCTCGGCGATGTCCCGCAGCGACGCGCAGGCGCCGTACGGCGTCGGACTGGTCACCAGCGCCCCGCGCGCGTCCGGGTGGGCCTCGAAGGCCCGCTCGAAGTCGTCCGCCGACGGCGGGTGCGCGAGGTGCCGCCCGGCGTCCCACCGCGGCTCCACCCACACCGGCTCGATCCCGGACAGGATCAGCCCGGACACCACCGACTTGTGGGCGTCCCGCCCGATCAGCAGCTTCTCGTGCGGCCCCGCGACCGACAGCATCGCCGCCTTGACCGACAGGGAGCTCCCGCACGTGCTGAAGAAGGTGTGCTCGGCGTGGACCGCGTCGGCCATCAGCTCCTGGGCCCGCTGCAGCACCCGGCCCCGCACGAGCCGGTCGTCCAGACCGCCCGACGCCAGTACGTCGCCCAGGAACACCGCGTCCCCGAGCACCTCGCGCACCGCGGGATCCGCCCCGCGGGCCTGCTTGTGCCCGGGGGGCGTGAAGCCCAGCCGCCCGCTGCGGTGGTAGTCCTCCAGTGCTTCCAGAACCGGCGCCCGGCTGTGATCGACCGTCATGGGGCCCGGGTGCCCGGGAACGCCGGGGCCCAATCCGCGGGCCCCGGCCCCGGCTCAGCCCTCCGCCGCGTGCTTGCCCGGCGTCAGGATCTCGTCCAGCACCCGCAGTACGACCCCGTAGGCCACCCCGCGCACCTCGGCGTCGCGCGCCGCGCCGGGATCGCCGGTGTCCGCCCGCCCGAGCTCCTCACCCCGGGACCGCCAGGTCCGTTCCTCGCGCGCCGCGCAGGCCCGTGCCCGCTGGATGCGCCGCATCAGTTCGTCCGAGTCCACCACATCGGTCATACCGTCCGCGTACCCCCGTACGCGGATCGGACGACACGGGTGCGGGCGACGGCCGGGAGGTTTGCCGTTACCAGGACAGGTGAGCCGAAAAGGGATGCACGAGGCGTTCTCCGCCGATTCCGTCACCGACCAGGGAGCCGCACGATGTATGAGGAGTACACGGCCGAACCCCTCCGACCGTCCGGCGCGCACCGGAACGGATCCCCCTGCCCGTGCCGCCCGGCCGAGGTCCGCGAGGCCGTCACGCGGGCGGTGTCCGAACGCTGCCGGGCCACCCGCACCCCCTGCGACACCGAGGCCCTGGCGGACGTCCTGCTCGTCGCCTCCGAACTCACCACCAACGCCATGCTGCACGGCGGCGGGGTCACCGACTTCCAGGTCGACGTGAGCGGCCTCGACGTGCGTCTGTCGGTGAGCGACCGCAGCGACGAGCTGCCCGTCGCCGTGGAGCCGGCCGACCGGCAGGGACGCCGCCGTCCGGGCGGTCACGGCTGGCCCATCGTCTGCCGGCTCTCCCGCGACGTCCGGGTGTCCGACCTGCCCGCCGGAGGCAAGTGCATCACCGCCGTGGTGCCCCTGCCCTGACCGGCCGGAACGGAACCCGGCACATCGGGTGACGAAGCGGAGTTTGTTCCACCGGCGAGGGGGCAATCGGAGGTTCGTGCTTCGGACCGGAGGCGCGCCAGCGGGAGTGGTACGGCCACTGTGGACCCTCCGGGCGTCCCGGTGACCGCCCTCCCGCGGTAGATCCCTGAAACCACCGTTCGGGAGCGAACCGCATGCTCATTGACACGACCGCCCATCGTTCCGGCCCCTCCGACACGACGACCGCCGCCCCCCGCAGGCGGCACGACGACGCCCCCGACACCGCCGCCCTCTTCACCCGGCTGGCCTCCCTGGAGGAGGGCCCCGAGCGGGACGCCGTCCGGGACGAGCTCGTCACCGCGTGGCTGCCCATGGCCCACCGCATCGCCGGCCGCTTCCGCGACCGCGGCGAGGCCGTCGAGGACCTGCGCCAGGTGGCCGCCCTGGGCCTGGTGAAGGCCATCGACCGCTTCGACCCGAGCCGCGGGGCCTTCGAGAGCTACGCCGTCCCCACCATCACCGGCGAGGTCAAGCGGCACTTCCGCGACCGGATGTGGGCCCTGCGCGTGCCCCGCCGGGTGCAGGAACTGCGCAACAAGGTGCGGGTGGCCCGGCGCGAACTCACCCAGAACCCCGGCAGCCCCGAGCCGTCCGTGGCGGACATCGCCGCCCACACCGGGCTGACCGAGGAGGAGGTCGGCGCCGGCATGGAGGCCCTGGAGAGCTTCAGCACCCTCTCCCTGGACGCGGAACTGTCCTCCGACGACGACGGCTACAGCCTCGCCGACACCCTCGGCGCCGCGGACGCCTCCTACGACATCGTCGTCGACCGGGAGTCCGCCAAGGAGGGCCTGCGCAGGCTGCCGGAGCGCGAACGCGCCATCCTCTACATGCGTTTCTTCGAGGACATGACCCAGAGCCGCATCGCCGACCGGCTGGGCATCTCCCAGATGCACGTCTCCCGTCTCATCAGCCGCAGCTGCGCCCGGGTGCGCGCCGACGTGATGGGACAGCGCACCGGCCGCCGCGGTACCGGCGGACACTCGGCGACGGCGTGAGCGCCGCCCGCCCCCACCAGGAAGCGAGACACATGCTGAGGCCCCACCCCACCGTGCTGCGCCGGCTCGTCGAGGAGTACGAGGCCCTGACGGCGGCCCGAGGTGGACCGGCCGGCCCGGACCCGCAGACCGCCGACCTGGCGTACACCCTGTGCGTGACGACCGGCACCCGCGACGTACGCCACGCGCTCGTCACCGCGCGCGGCTGGCTGGCGACGGCGGGACAGGACGCCCCCGGGGCCGGCACCCCGGCCGCCGTATGACCCGCGGCGTGCGGGGAACCCGAAGCGGATGAGCGAATCCGAGATTCCCCCGGAAGGCAGGCCCGTGGACGTCTATCTCGACCTCCTGCGGGTCAGGATGGACACCGAGGACTACCGGCTCCTGCTCCACGTGGTGGAGCCGGTCCTCCAGGCGATCGAGGAACACCGGCTGTCCGGCATGGACCTCGCGCTGGACGGCGGGGACGAGGAACTCCCCCAGGAGGTGCGCGACGAGGCCGCCCTCGTCATCGCCACCGCCGTCACCGGCCGCCTGGACAACGAGGTGGTCGAGCTGGAGGTCGACGAGACCGGACCGGTCCGGGTGGTCACCGACGCGGCGACCGCCGCCGACCCCTCCCGCCTGGACGAGATCGCCGACTACATCAGGGACCGCCACCGCCAGAACGAGGAACTGCGCGGCATCGCCGAGGCCAGCGGCCTCCCCACCGACTTCTGAACCCCGCCCGTGGGGGCGGGCCCCGCCCCCCCCCCGGCCCCCCCCCCCCGGGGGGGCCCCCCCCCCCCGCGGGGGCCCCCCGCGGCGGCGCCGGGGCCCCCCCCCCCCCCCCCCCCCCCCCCCCCCCCCCCCGGCCCCCCCCCCCCCCCCCCCCCCCCCCCCCCCCCCCCCGGGCGGGGCCCGACCGGCCCGGCGGTTCACCGTCCGGCTCGCGGCGGCGCCGACGGCGCCCGGGCACGGGCGAGGGCGAGGGCGAACGCATGACGCCACGGACACGCGCTGTCTCGGTCGGCGTCCGCACGGGCGTGTGGGGCCGGGTCGGTGGTCCGCGGGGTGGTGGGTGGTCCTGGTGGCGGCGTGCGGGTGCCGGGCGGGGGTGGAACAGGGGAGCGCTGTCCTGGCCGGGCGTGCGTACGGGCGCGGGGACCGGGGCGGCGGCCTGCCGGGTGGCCGGTGGCGGTGTGCGGGTGCCGGGCGGAGGCGGGGACGGGAGGGTTGTCCCGGTCGGCGTACGCGTGGGTGCGTGGCCAGGGCGGAGACGGGCGCGCTGTCTCGGTCGGCGTCCGCATGGGGGTGTGGGCTGGGGCGGTGGTCCTGGTGGCGTTGTGCGGGTGCTGGGCGGGGGCGGAACTGGGGAGTGCTGTCCTGACCGGGTGTGCGTACGGGCGCGGGACCGGGGGCGGCGCGGCCTGCAGGGTGGCCGGTGACGGCGTCCGGGTGCCGGGTGAGGGTGGGCGCGTGGGTCGGCGTGGGCGGGCACCCGGTCGTCAGGGGAGGTGTCCGGGCGCGCCGGGGACCGCGGCTCAGCGGTCGGGGGTCCTCACCGGGACGCCCAGCGGCCGGGCGAGGCCCACCACGGCCTCGTCCAGGCGCTCCAGGTGGCGCAGCACCCGGCCGGTGACGCGGCCGTAGCGGGCGGTGTCCTCGCCGCCCAGGAGGGACGCGATGCTCGGCCCGGTCTCGACCGGCACGGTGACGTCCTCGTCGGCGACGCGGTCCGCGATCGTCACGATGTTGCGCACCGTGCGCCCCGCCGCCCCGCGCAGCCGGGGGTCCGCCGCGATCGACGGATGGGCCGGCAACAGCTCCGCCGTGGCCGCCAGCGAGCGCGCGTGGTACGCGCACGTCTCGAGCAGCGCCACCACGTAGCGCGCGGTGGTGCGCCGGGCCCGCAACGGGGTGACCGGATGCGTCAGCGGCTGGGTGGCGGAGCGCAGGTCGCCCAGCGCCTGGTCCAGCCGCCGCGCCTGGTCCAGCAGGTCGCCGGCGGGACCGCCACTGAGCTGGCCGACGGCGGCCTCGGTCACCTCGGCGAGCCGCTCCAGCACGGTGACCAGCAGCTCGTCGGTGCGCCGGTCGGTACGCACCGGCAGCACCAGCGCCGCCGCGACCACCCCGCAGGCCGCGCCCAGCGCCGTCTCCTCCACCCGCAGCACCAGCACCTCCCAGCTGTAGGTGTGCAGCAGGGTGTAGAGCAGCCCGAGCATCGCCGTCACGAAGAACGACATCAGCGTGTAGGACAGCGGCGCCGTGTAGAACATGGCGAAGATCAGCACCAGCACCAGCGCGAACGCCGTCCAGGTGTGCCGGCCCACCAGGGCGGCCAGCAGGATGCCGGCGACGACGCCGAACACCGTGCCGAGGAGCCGCCGGTAGCCCTTGACCAGGATCTCGCCGGTCGAGGCCGTGTTGATGAAGACGATCCAGCAGGTCAGCACCGCCCAGTACCAGCGGTGCGCGGACAGCAGCTCACCCCCGACGATGGCCAGCGTCGAGCCCACCGAGACCTGCACGGCGGCGCGCGTGGTGGGCCGGCGCAGCCCCTTCGGCTCCTCGGCCGGCTCGCTCTTCTCGCCGGCGTCGATGGCGGCGTCCTCGGCGTCCAGCTCCTCCCGCGAGCGCGCCGTCGCCGGGCTGTCGTCCGACTCGTCCTGCGGCCCCTCCAGCGCGACGCGCAGCCCCATGACGGCGCGCGCGGTCTCGCCGACCGCCCGGAACACGTCCCGCACCGCCGGGGTGGCGACCGGCAGGTTCTCCTCGTCCCGGTAGCCGAGCAGCCGGTTGCGCAGCTGGGCCACGCCCGCCCCGCCGGCCCCGGCGCGCACCACCAGCGCGCGCAGCGCGAGCAGGTCCCGTCGCAGTGCGGCCGCGGCCTCGTCCGGGCCGGGCAGCCGGCCCACCTCCGGGGCGGGCGCGCCGGGCAGGTGCAGGGTGAGGGTGTCCGCCCGCTGGGCGCTGCGCGCCGACAGCAACTGCAGGCCGAGCCGCTCGGCGGCGATCTCCGCGTCCGCGATCCGGCGCTGCACCAGTCGCGCCGTCGACTCGTCCGGTGTGCCCTCCTCCAGCCGGCTCTGGATCATCAGGGCCGTCTCGTGCAGCCGCGCGGTGCCCTCCCGCATGTCCTCCAGGGCCTTGTCCACGTCGTCGGGACCGGCGTCCAGCAGCGCCAGCTGCGCGGAGACGAGCCGGGCCAGCCGGGCCCGGAAGGCCTGGCGCAGCCGCAGGAGCAGACCGGCGGGCGTCACGGGGACGACGGCGAACCGCACCAGGGCGCTGCACGCGAACGCGACGGCCAGGGCCGCCCACAGCCCCGGAAGCTGCGCGGTGGAGGCACCGACGAACAGCGACAGGAAGTAGACCTGGAAGCCGATCAGGCCGAGCGCGGTCCCGCGCTCCCCGAACCGGCGGCCGTACACCGCGGCGAAGATGAGCACGACGAAGAAGGCGTCCCCGACGACGACCCGCTCGCCGAGCACCGCGCCCAGCGACACGGACACCAGCGCGACGGGCAGGCCGACGGCCAGCGTGAGGGCCTGGGCGCCGCGCCGCCTCTCCCGGATGGCGAAGGTGGCGACCATCGCCGCCATCGCCCCCGCCACCAGGTGGGTGACGTCGAACCCCGCCGAGGCGAGCACGGCCAGCGTCAGCGCGATCGCGCCCACCGTCCGCAGTCCGGCCGTCAGCCGCAGCAGACCGGGGTCGGACGCCGCCAGGTGGTCCCGCAGCCGTGTCCGTACCGAGCGTCCCGCCGCCTTCACTCCACCGCACTCTCTCCCGTCGTGCGCCCCCGCCCGGATCCCTCCGCCGCCGGGCGCGAACCGTCCCCCGCCCCCGGGGTCACCGCGCCGCCCGGCCCGCCTCCGCGACGTGCTCCCGCACCTGCTCCGGCGTCAGATAGGCGTCCAGGTACTCGAAGTCCCGCAGGTTGCCCGGCTTGTGCGCCTGGAATCCGGTGCGCACGAAATCGTCGCCGGCGACCGCGTTCAGCAGCCAGTTGGTCATCACCCGCGTCTTGGCGACACCGGTGCGCAGCGCCGACCAGTGGTAGCCGCGGGCCACCGCCTGGGCGGGCAGGCCGTGCAGTTCGACGCCGAGCGGCTTGGACACCGCGTCGGTGCCGCCGAGGTCCACCACGAGCCCGAGGTCCTTGTGGACGTACGGCCGCCTCGGCAGGCCCCGCAGCGTCGCGATGACGTTCTCCGCGACGTGCCGGCCCTGCCGCAGGGCGTGCTGCGCGGTCGGCGGGCACACGGCGTCGTCGCCCTTGGCCACGTCGGGCACCGCCGCCGCGTCGCCGAGCGCGAACACCCCGTCGTGACCCGGCAGGCACATGTCCGCGTTGACCGCGAGCCGCCCCCGGACGGTCTCCGCGTCGAGCGTGGCGATGAGCGGGCTGGCGACCACGCCGGCGGTCCAGATCAGGGTGCGGGTGGGCACCACCCGGCCGTCGGTGAAGGTGACCTCCTCGGCGCCTGCCTTCGCGATGGAGACGCCCAGCGAGATCTCGATGCCGCGCCGGATCAGGATCTCCTGCGCGCTGCGCCCGAGCTTCTCGCCCAGTTCGGGCATCAGTTTCGGCGCGATGTCGATGAGGTGCCACTTGATCAGGCCCGGGTCGAGGCGCGGGTAGCGCTTGACGGCGGCGTGCGTCAGCCGCTGCAGGCAGGCCGCGGTCTCGGTGCCCGCGTAGCCGCCGCCGACGACCACGAACTGCAGCCGCGAGGCCCGCTCGGCCGGATCGTGGCTGGCGTCGGCCAGGTCGAGCTGGGAGATGACGTGGTCGCGCAGGTAGGCGGCCTCGGCGAGCGACTTGAGCCCGAAGGCGTGGTCCGTCAGCCCCGGGATGTCGAAGGTGCGGGTGACGCTGCCGGGGGCCAGCACGATGTAGTCGTACGGCTCGTCGACGACCTCGCCGTTGACGAGCCGTACGACACAGACCTTGGACTTCAGGTCCACGCCGATGGCCCCGCCCGGGATGATCCGGGTGCGGTACCTCTCGCTGCGGCGCAGGGAGAGCGCGACCGACTGCGGGGTCAGCACGCCGGAGGCCACCTGGGGGAGCAGCGGCAGGTAGAGCTGGTAGGAGAACGGCGTCACCAGCGTGAGCTCGGCCTCGTTCGGGGCGAGCCTGCGCTCCAGCCGGCGCACGCACTCCACGCCGGCGAAACCTGCGCCCACCACCAGGATCCTGGGTCGTGTCACGGTCTCCATCCCTTCCTGCGGCTCCAGGGGTCTGCCTCGAACATCGACAACTGACGCGTGCCCCTGTTCGGCACCACGATGCCCGTACCTTCGCCGGAACGCACCGGGAAGGGATCCGGCGGCCGGTTCAGCCGCGCAGGTGGCACAGGAGAAGGCAGACGTCGTCGTCGCGTTCGGAGTCGCTGAGCAGCGGGCGCAGGATCCGGTCCGCCGAGTCCTCCAGGTCCGCGTCCAGCTCCGCGGAACCGAACGAGCCCAGGGCCGCCGCGAGCCGTTCGATGCCCGGGTCGATGCCCCGGGCGCGCCGTTCCACCAGCCCGTCCGTGTAGAGCGCGAGCGTCGAACCGGGCGTCAGCCGCTCGGTGTGGTCGGCGATGTCCTGCCGCAGCGGGATGCCGAGCATCGCACCGGGCTTGGCGTCCAGGGTGCGCACCCGCCCGTCGGGCAGCCGCAGCACCGGCGGCGGATGACCGGCGGCGGCCCAGGTCAATGTCCGCCCGTCCGGATGGAACCGCGCGATGACCGCCGTGGCGAACAGGTCGGGCTGGAGGTGGCGCAGATACCCGTGCAGCCGGGTCAGCAGCCGGCCGGGGCTGTCGCCGTCGACCGCGTAGGCGCGCAGCGCGGTGCGCAGCTGGCTCATCATCACCGCCGCGTGCAGCCCGTGCCCGGTCACGTCGCCGATGACGGTGATCAGACCGCCGTCGCGCTGCCGGAACGCGTCGTACCAGTCGCCGCCGATGTTCAGCCCGTGCGTGGCGGGGAGGTAGCGCGCGGCCAGGCTCAGGCCCGGCGTCGTCGGCAGCTCGGTGAGCAGGGCGCGCTGCAGCGTCTCGGCGATGTCACGGTTGTGCTCGAAGCGGCGGGCGTTGTCGAGGGCGGTGGCGGCCCGCCGGGCGAGCTCGAGCAGCATCACGGCGTCGTCCGGGTCCCAGCGCTCACCGGGCGGCGACAGCGTCAGCACCCCCAGCGGCGCCCGGCGGGTCAGCAGCGGGACGCAGAGCAGCGGCCGGCCGGGATCCAGGGCCGAGGCGGGCTGGTCGTCGACCCCGGGCAGACCGCCGGGGTGGTCGGCCGCGTACTGCGGCCGCCCGGTGCGGGCCGCGCGGACCGCCGCGCGCGGGTGGGACGTGGGCCGGTACCGGTCGTCCTCCTGGTCGAACAGCCACACGTCCACGCGGTCGGCGTACCGCGGCACCAGCAGCTCCGGCAGTCGGCGCACGATCTCGTCGTGGTTGAGCGAGGCGTTCAGCACGGCGCTCGCGTCCGCCAGGAACGTCAGCCTGCGGCGCGCGTTCTCCGCCTCCTCGCGCGCCCGGCGCTCGGCGGCGAACGCCTCGCGCTGCGCGCGTCCCGCCGCGTCCAGCTCGGCGTGCAGCGCCAGGACGCCCTGGTTGGTCTGGTGCAGCTCCTCCCGGTGGAAGGCGACCAGTTCCTCCTGCTCGGCGAGCCTGTCCAGCACCACGGCCGTGTCCTCGTCGGCGCCCAACAGCGCCTCGGACAGCCCGGCCGGGTCCTCCGGCACCGGGCCGGCGTCGGATGTCCGGCCCGGCGCGGGGCACGGGACGGTCACCGTCCACCCGGCGCGGTCGGCGGCGCCCGCACCGGGTGCCGGCACCACCGCGGCGTGCAGCGTCCCCGCCCCGGCGGACGGACCGGGGCCGTCCAGGGTGAGCACCCAGACGCCGCCCTTGGTGAGGCACTGCCGCAGCCGGCCGCTGAGCTCCGCGGCCAGCCGGGCGCGTTCCACGGTGGGCACCCCGTGCGCCGCCGCCAGCCGGGCCACGGCGATACGGGCGCGGGCCGCGTCCGTGACGGTCCGGATCCGCCAGGTGCGCGTCATGGGCGGTCCGGCGGGGCGGGGGCCAGCACGGCCACGGCGGTGTCGTCCCGCACCGGGCGCGCCGGGCTCCCGGCGTCCCGGACGGCCACGGCGGCCGTCACGGCCGGATCGGCCGGCGGCACCCCCGTGTCCGGGGGCGGCGTCCAGCGGCCGGGCAGACCGTCGGTGTGCAGGATCAGCAGGCTCTCCGCGCTCCAGGCGACCTCCTCCTCGCGCACGGTGCCTGGCCGGTGCACCCCGACGATGCCGGGCCGGGACAGCAGGGTCCGCCAGTGGTCGCCCTCCCGCAGCCGGGCCGTCACATTGCCGATCCCCGCGAAGCGCAGCCGCCCGGCCCAGGTGTCGAGCTGCGCCACGGCGACGGCCGCGCCCCGGGTGCCGGCCAGTGCCGTGTGGAGCTTCGGCAGGCACTCGGCGGGCGGGAGCCGGGCCCAGTGGCGCAGCTCCTCGACGGCGGCGGACGAGGCGCGCGCGGCCTCGCTCCCGTGGCCCAGCCCGTCGGCCAGCATCAGGGTCAGCCGGTCACCGGACCTGACCCAGGCCCAGGCGTCCCCCGAGAAGTCCGCCCCGGCGAACGGGACGTTCACCCCGCCGACGCGCACACCGGGGGCCCCGGCGGAGCCCGCGCCGGCGGCGGAGCCGATGCGGGCCACCGCCACGGTGCCCCGGCCGAGGGCGCTGTGCAGAGCGAAGTCGTCGGCCAGACGCCGGCAGGTGCCCAGGCCCGCGCCGAGCGAGTCGGTGGTGGAGAACCCGTCCCGCAGCGCACCGCCCACATCGGCGATCCCCGGTCCGTGGTCGAGCGCGGTGATCTGCACGACCCGTCCCGGCCGGCCCTCACCCGGTACGGGCGGGTCCACGACGTCGACGACCGCCTCTCCCGCCTGCGCGTGCTTGACGAGGTTGGTGGCGAGCTCGGTCGCCACCAGCGCCGCGGCGGCGGTGCGTTGGTCGTCGAGCCCGGCCGCCGCCGCGGCCTCCTCCGCCGCGACCCGGACGTCGCGCACCCGGGTCGAGTCCTGCACCGGCACGTACCGGACGCGGGGCATCAGACGTCCTCACGCCGGCGCGGCGGCCGGTTCACCCATGAGGTCACCCGCACCGTGGTCCCCGACCCCGGGACGCTCTCGACCTCGAAGTCGTGCACCAGGCGCCGGGCGCCGCCCAGCCCCATCCCCAGCCCGCCGCCGGAGGTGTAGCCGTCGCTGAGCGCCCGGTCGAGGTCGGGGATGCCGGGGCCCGAGTCGCTGAAGGCCAGCCGCAGCCCGTCGACCCCGCCGTCGGTGACGTGCGACGCCTCCATCAGGCCGCCCCCGCCGTGCACCAGGGCGTTGCGGGCCAGTTCACTGGCGGCGGTCACCAGTTTCGTCTGGTCCACCAGACCGAAGCCGAGCCGGGCGGCGGCCTGCCGCACATGCTGACGTACCCACACCAGGTCCATGTCCGACCGGATGGGCAGGCGGGCCTCGACGCCCGCGGCGGTGGACATCACGGACTCTCCTCGCGCACGCCGCCGGAACGCGGCTGCGCGACGGGCTGCGCGAGAAGCTCCATCGCCGCCTCGGTGGTGAGCGCGGTCCGCACCCCCGGCAGCGTCAGACCCAGCTCCACCAGGGTGATGGCGACCGCGGGCCGCATGCCGGCCACCACGGTGCGCGCGGCCAGCAGCTCCGTCTGCGCCGCGGTCTCGGCCAGCACCCGCCCGAGGAAGGAGTCGACGACCTCCACCCCGGAGATGTCGATGACCACCCCCGTGGCCCCGCTGCGGGTGATCGTCTCGGAGAGGTCCTGCTGGAGCTGGTGCGCCGTGCTGTCGTACAGGTCCCCCTGGAGGGTGACCAGCAGAACGTCACCGAGCCTGAGGACCGGCACGTGTCCCGCGACCGGGCGGGCGAACCCCTCGTTCACCGTCGGCCCGCTCCGTCGGGGGCCGCGTGCACGATGTTCGCCCCCAGCTCGTGCAGGCAGTACCCGAGTGCGTCGGCGAGGCTCGCCCGCGTCTTCACCGTGCCGAGGTCCAGCCCCAGGTGAACGATGGTCTGCGCGATCGCCGGACGGATGCCGGACACCACGCACTCCGCGCCCATCAGCCGGGCGGCGGCGACCGTCTTCATCAGGTGCTGCGCCACCAGGGAGTCGACCGTCGGCACACCGGTGATGTCGAGGATCGCGAACCGGGCGTGCTGGTCGACGACCGCGTTCAGCAGGGTCTCCATCACCACCTGGCTGCGGGCGCTGTCCAGCGTCCCGATCAGCGGGACCGCCACGATGCCGTCCCACAGCTTGATCACCGGTGTCGCCACCTCCAGCAACTGGAGCCGCTGCCGGTCGATGAGGGACTGCGTCTCGCTCAGCGCCGTCTGCATGGCCACCAGACGCAGCGTGCCCAGGAGCATGCTGAGCGTGGTCGACCACGCCCGCAGTTCCTCGGGCGACGCCTGGTCCGATTCGGCGACCAGGAGATTCTCGGCCGGCGGCCACAGCGCCGCCAGCTCGCTCGACACCTGTGTGGTGGACAGCCCCGCGCGGGAGCGGGCCGCCCCCATCCGGGCCAGCTGCTCGCGCACCGCCGAGAAGCCCGCGGCATCCGGGTCCTCGACCTGCTGCGCGTCGGCGACCTGGGCCAGCGCGTCGACGACCGCCTTCCCCGCCTCCACCGCCTCGTCGCGCGAGACCGTGAACACCGTACGGAACAGGGGTTCGTCCGCCCACCGCTGGGCGATCTGCTCGCGCCGCCGCCGCAGGAAGTCCCTGACCTCGTGCGCCGGTGTTCCGGGTGCTCCGTCCGCTACGTGCTCCGGCACCTGTTTCCTCTCCTCGTCGTCATCGCGCCGCACCGCGCCCGAACGTCGGGACCGCGGTGTGACCTCGGCCGGGTGGCCCTTCCGGCCGGGCTCCGACGCCGTCCGCGCCGGACCCCACGGGCCGTGCTCAGACCTCCGGTTCGACCGGGGTCCCCGGCAGCGCGTCCACGCGCTCCAGCGCCTCGTCGACGCTCTCCGAGACGGGCACGGTGATGCTCACCCCCGTCAGGTCCAAAATGCGGCGCACCGCGGAGGTGGGGGAGATGATGTGCACGCTCCCCGGCAGCTCGCGGGCCTCCTGGTAGACCCGGAGGATGATGTTCATGCCGGACGAGTCCATGAAGGGGACCGCCGACAGGTCGAGCAGGAAGTGCCGGCGGCCGTGATGGAGCTGGTTCGCCAGGTGGTGCTGGAACTCGGTCGCCGTGTCGACGTCCAAGTACCCCTCCACGGTGAGCAGCGCCACGTCCTCCCGCGGCAGGGTCACCTCGACGGACAACGGGTCCTGGGCAATGGGCACGAGTACCTCCAACAAGGTGATCAAGCTCTTCGTCGCGCAGCCGCGCGTACCCCCGAATCGTCGGATCATGCCCCGGCCCGCCCGGCCGGCCGGGGCGTCCCCCTCAGCCGACCCGGATGCCCACGATGCAGGTGTCGTCGTCCGTGTCCGACCTGCTGTACGTGAGCAGCCGGTCCAGCCGCTGGTCGAGCGTGTCCGGGGCCGAGGCCGCGGCGGTGAGCAGATGGGTCAGGGACTCCTCCACGCTGCGGTCCCGGCGCTCGATCAGACCGTCCGTGTACATCAGCAGGTTGTCCTCGGCGGCCAGCTGCACCTCCGACTCCTCGTACACAGCCTCCGGTACGGCGCCGAGCAGCAGCCCGCGCACCAGCGGCAGCGGGGCGGCCTCGGAGCCCCGCACCAGCACCGGCGGCAGATGGCCCGCACGGGCCCACCGCAGCGTGCGGGACTCCGGGTCGTACAGGCCGCACACGGCGGTGGCGGTGACACCGCCCGTCAGGTGGTGCGTCACGATGTTCAGCCAGGACAGCAGCTGTCCGGGGCCCGCCCCGGTGACCGCGAGGCCGCGCAGCGCGTTGCGCAGGACGACCATGCTGGTCGCCGCCTCTATGCCGTGCCCTGCGACGTCGCCCACGCACAGCAGCACCAGCCGGGAGGGCAGCACCACGGCGTCGTACCAGTCGCCGCCCACCAGCTGCTCGGCCTCCGCGGGCCGGTAGCGGACGGCCACGTCCAGGTCGGGCACCTGCAGCGGCGCCTGGGTGGGCGGCATGATGGCGCGCTGCAGCTGCAGCGCCAGCCGGTCGCGTTCGCTGGCCTGCTGCTCGGTGTGCGCCAGCTGGTCGCGGGTGGCCGCCAGCGCCACCTCGGTCCAGTGCTGGGCGGAGATGTCCTGGTAGGCGCCGCGGATGGTGAGCAGCCGGCCGTCGGTGTCCAGGACCGGCTCGGCGACGACCCGGATGTGCCGGGTCACCCCGTCGGGGCGCTGCAGCCGGAAGGCGGCCGACGCCGGGCGCCGGTGGTGCAGCAGCGTGCGCAGGAAGCGGCCGATGGTGACGGCGTCGTCCGGGTGGGCGTGAGCCGGCAGCTCCTCCAGCGGCACCGGCAGACTGGACTGCGGACGCCCGTACAGGTCGAAGAGCTGCCCGTTCCAGGTGATCTCCCCGGTCAGCAGGTTCTCCTCGAAACCGCCGATCCGGCCGAGCCGCTGGGCGTGCTGGAGCAGGCTCGCCAGGCGGGCCTGCTCGTCCTCGATCCGCCAGATGAACAGGATGCCGGAGCCGTGCCGGCTGACGCTGATGTCGGCGACCGACGCCAGCGGCACCTGGTCGACGAGGGCGGTCAGGTTCATGCGCCGGGCACGGAACGGCTCCCCCGTGGCGTACACCCGCTCGATCCGCTGGAACAGTTCGCTGTTCCCGGCGGCCATCGGATAGGCCTCCAGCAGCAGCGCGCCGCTGACCATGGCACGCGGCCGGCCCGCCGGGTCCAGGAAGCGGCTGTTGACGTGCTGGATCCGGAAGTCCAGCAGGTTCCCCTGGTCGTCCAGGTGCGGCACCAGGACGAGAGCCGGGTCGTACAGCCCGTCCGCCAGGTCCATCAGCTCCGCGGCGTCCGGCAGCATCCGGGGCTGCACGGCCGGGCCGCTGGGCACCGTGTACGTCTCCAGGGTGTGCGCGCACAGCTCCGCCAGGGCCTCCACCTGGCGCACGATCTGCGGCGGCTGCTCCGGCAGCGGGGCCGGCCAGACGATCTCCAGCACGCCGTACACACGGCCCCCCGTACCGGCGGGCACGGCCGCCCGGCCGCCCTCCGGGTGGTGATGCCGGCCGACACTGGGCAGGCCCCGCTCGGCCAGTGACGTGATCCACAGGCCGTCGCGCTCCGCGAGGCCGCACCGGGCGACCGTCGCCACGTCCGGCGGCACGTAGTACCAGCGCGCCGCCTCGGCGGGGGAGAACCCGGCGCTGCCCGCCAGGGTGAGCGACCCGTCGGCGCCGGCCGCCCAGATCGCCACGGCCACCGCGCCCAGCGGACGCAGCGCCTGCGCCAGCAGGGACTCGGCCACGGCCTGGGTGTCGTCCGCCGCCAGCGCCCCGCTCTCGGCCGCGCGCAGCCGCACGGCGGCGTCCTGCCCCGCCTCCCCGGCGGCCCGGGTGGCGGCCAGGAAGGCGTCCGTCACCTCGGACATCCGGTCCCGGGCGGCCTGGTTGATGACCTCGACCGCGAACTCCAGCTGCGTCGTCCCGGCCTGCTCGGTCAGCTCGGCGAGCTGGCGGGCGGCCTGCGAGGGGCCGCACCCCAGCCGTTCGACGAGGATGCCCTTGGCGAGTTCGATCAGCGCCCGGCCCTCGGCCTCGGCCTGCGCGGCCCGCACCTCCCGGCTGAGCCGGTCCACGGTGGCCGCCAGCCTGCCCACCGGCGAGTCCGCGGACACCCCGGCGGGTCCGGCCGGCGCGTGCTCGAGCCGGGTCCCGCCGGACCGCTCGTCCGGCTGCTCCCCGGGGCTCATGCCGGCAGCCAGCGGCGGACGCAGGCGATCAGGTCCTGGGTGTCGACCGGTTTGGTGACGTAGTCGCTGGCCCCCGAGGCGAGGCTCTTCTCCCGGTCCCCGGGCATCGCCTTCGCGGTGACGGCGATGATGGGCAGCTCGGCGTACCGCGGCATGGCGCGGATCTCGGCCGTGGCGGCGTAGCCGTCCAGTTCCGGCATCATCACGTCCATCAGCACGAGCGCCACGTCCGGGTTGTCCACCAGTCTCTCGATGCCCTTGCGGCCGTTCTCCGCGTGCAGCACCCGGAAGCCGTGCAGCTCCAGGATCCCGCTGAGCGCGAAGAGATTGCGCGCGTCGTCGTCGACGACGAGGATCGTGCGGCCGGAGAACGCGTCGTCCACCACGGTCTGCGGCGCCGGCCGCTGCGGCTCGTCGTGCCGCACCAGCGACAGCACGTCGCCGGGCTCCTCCGCGGAGAGGTGCAGGGCGATGCGTTCGCGCAGCTCGTCGAGGCTGGACAGGAACTCCAGCGCGGTGCCCTCGGCACGGGACCGCAGCTCCTCCTCGACCGCCGCGTCCACGCGGTGGCCGCTGTGCACCAGCACCGGCACGCTCGCCAGCGCGGAGTCGCCCCGCAGCGCCTCCAGGAACCGGCTGACCTCCTCCCGGGCCGTGCCGAGCTCCAGCACCACGCAGTGGCACGGGTCGGCGGCCAGCGCACCGGCCGCCTCCTGGGCGCCGACGGCGGTGAGGATGTCGACCGACGGCCGGGAGGTGCCGTCGCCGTGCGCGACGTCCTGGACCACGCTCTCCGCGACCAGGGTCAGCAGACCCCGGGGCCGCTCCTCCACGACGAGCAGCCGCCGCGGACGCCGGCCGGACGCCGGTCCCGTCTCGATCGCCGCCGGCTGCCGGGCCGGCACCTCCGGCAGGGCCTCGCCCAGGTCCCCGTCCGGGAGCGGCGAGGGACGCAGCAGATCCTCGAAGTCCGGCCGGGCCACGGGCAGGAACAGGGTGAACGTGCTGCCCTGGCCGGCGACGCTGTCCACCGTCACCGCACCGCCCAGCAGATGCGCGATCTCCCGGGTGATGGACAGACCGAGCCCGGTGCCGCCGTACTTGCGGCTCGTCGTGCCGTCCGCCTGCTGGAAGGCGCCGAAGATCGCCTCCAGGTGCTGCTCGGGAATGCCCACACCGGTGTCCCGCACCCGGAAGGCCACCACGGACCCGCCCCGCAGCACACCGCTGGGCACCTCGTCGTCCGGCGCGGGCTCGATCCGCAGCTCCACGCCGCCCCGCTCGGTGAACTTGACCGCGTTGGACAGCAGGTTGCGCAGCACCTGCCGCAGCCGCGAGTCGTCGGTGAGCAGGTCCCCCGGCGCGCCCGGCGCCGTCGTCACGGTGAAGTCCAGGCTCTTCTGCATCGTCATCGGCCGGAAGGTGGCCTCGACGTACTCGATGAGCCGGCGCAGCTCCACCCGTTCGGGACTGACGTCCATCTTCCCCGCCTCGACCTTGGACAGGTCGAGGATGTCGTTGATCAGCTGCAGCAGGTCGGAGCCGGCCGAGTGGATGATCTGCGCGTACTCGACCTGCTTCGGGCTGAGGTTGCGCGAGGGGTTCTGCGCGAGCAACTGGGCCAGGATCAGCAGGCTGTTGAGGGGGGTGCGCAGCTCGTGGCTCATGTTCGCCAGGAACTCCGACTTGTACTTCGAGGCCAGCGACAGCTGCTGGGCGCGCGCCTCCAGCTCCTGCCGGGCCTGCTCGATCTGGAGGTTCTTCGCCTCGATGTCCCGGTTCTGCTCCGCGAGCAGCGCGGCCTTGTCCTCCAGCTCGGCGTTGGAGCGCTGGAGCTCCTCCTGCTGGCTCTGCAGCTCCGCCGAGCGCTCCTGCAGTTCGGCGGTGAGCCGCTGCGACTCGACGAGCAGCTCGTCGGTGCGGGCGTTGGCCACGATGGTGTTGACGTTGACGCCGATGGTCTCCATCAGCTGGGCCAGGAAGTCCTGGTGGATCTGGGTGAACGGGGTCACCGACGCCAGCTCGATCACGCCGAGGACCTGGCCCTCGACCACGATGGGCAGCAGCACCAGCGTGGTCGGCACCACCTGCCCCAGCCCGGAGGAGATGGTCACGTAGTCCGGCGGCAGCTCGTCCACCGTGATGGCGCGGCGGCTGCGCGCGGCCTGGCCGACCAGGGTGCGGCCGAAGGCGATCCGGGTGGGCCGGCCGTCGTCGTCGGGGTAGCCGTAGGAGCCGACGAGCCGCAGCTCGGGGCCGTCGTCGCCGTCCTCCGCGAGGTAGAAGGCGCCGTACTGGGCCGACACCAGCGGCACCAGCTCGTCCATGATCAGCTCGGCGACCACGGACAGGTCGCGGTGGCCCTGCATCAGGCCGGAGACCCGGGCGAGGTTGGTCTTGAGCCAGTCCTGTTCCTGGTTGGCCCGGGTGGTCTCGCGCAGGGACTCCACCATCGAGTTGATGTTGTCCTTGAGCTCGGCGACCTCGCCGGAGGCCTCCACGTTGACGGAGCGGGTCAGGTCGCCCTCGGCGACGGCGCTGGTGACCTCGGCGATCGCCCGGACCTGCCGGGTGAGGTTGCCGGCCAGCTCGTTGACGTTCTCCGTGAGCCGCTTCCAGGTGCCGGAGACGCCCTCGACCTCCGCCTGACCGCCGAGGCGGCCCTCGGTGCCGACCTCGCGGGCGACGCGGGTGACCTCCTGTGCGAAGGCGGAGAGCTGGTCGACCATCGTGTTGATGGTCGTCTTCAGCTCCAGGATCTCGCCGCGCGCGTCGACGTCGATCTTCTTCGACAGGTCGCCGCGGGCCACGGCGGTCGTCACCAGCGCGATGTTGCGCACCTGGCCGGTGAGGTTGTTGGCCATGGAGTTGACGTTGTCGGTCAGGTCCTTCCAGGTGCCCGCGACATGGGGCACGTGCGCCTGTCCGCCGAGGCGGCCCTCGGTGCCGACCTCGCGCGCGACGCGGGTGACCTCGTCGGCGAAGGCGGAGAGCGTGTCGACCATCGTGTTGATGACGTCGGCCAGCGCCCCGACCTCGCCGGCCGCCTCGACCCTGATCCGCTGCGACAGGTCGCCCCGGCCCACCGCGGAGGCGACCTGGGCGATGGAGCGGACCTGACCGGTCAGGTTGGACGCCATCACGTTGACGTTGTCGGTGAGGTCCTTCCAGGTGCCGGAGACGCCGCGCACCTGAGCCTGCCCGCCGAGGCGGCCCTCGGTGCCGACTTCCCGGGCGACGCGGGTGACCTCGTCGGCGAAGGCGGAGAGCTGGTCGACCATCGTGTTGATGGTGTTCTTGAGTTCGAGAATCTCGCCGCGGGCGTCCACGGTGATCTTCTGCGACAGGTCGCCCTTGGCGACCGCCGTGGCCACCAGCGCGATGTTGCGGACCTGGCCGGTGAGGTTGCCGGCCATGAAGTTCACCGAGTGGGTGAGATCGCGCCAGGTGCCCTTCACGCCCTGCACGTCGGCCTGTCCGCCGAGGCGGCCCTCGGTGCCGACCTCGCGGGCGACGCGGGTGACCTCGTCGGCGAAGGCGGAGAGCTGGTCGACCATCGTGTTGATGGTGTTCTTGAGTTCGAGGATCTCGCCGCGGGCGTCCACGGTGATCTTCTGCGACAGGTCGCCCTTGGCGACCGCCGTCGTCACCTGGGCGACGTTGCGGACCTGCGCGGTGAGGTTGCCCGCCATCGCGTTCACCGAGTCCGTCAGGTCGGCCCAGGTGCCCGAGACCCCCGGCACCTGCGCCTGGCCGCCCAGCGCCCCCTCGGTGCCGACCTCGCGGGCCACCCGCGTCACCTCGGAGGTGAACACCGACAGTTGGTCCACCATCCCGTTGAAGACCTTGGCGATGTCCCCCATGAGGCCGTCCGCGTCGTCCGGCAGCCGGGTACCGAAGTCCCCGTCCCGTACGGCCGTCAGCCCCGCCAGGAGCCGTCTCAGCTCCTGGTCCCCCGGTGCCACCTCGGTCCCCTCGGTGCTCTTGCTGGTCATGCGCACCCTCGTTCCGGCCAGCGTCAGTGCGCGTTTCCGCTGTTCACGGATGTGCGCGACGAGAAAATACGCCGAAGGCTAACCCAGGTCGCGGGTACGGAACAAAGCGTGACCCGGCCGAGAGGACCGGCTCGAAAAAGTTCCGGACCGCGTGCATGTCCCGGCTTCCGGCGGGTACTTGTTCGGGTTTCGCCGGGAGGGGAACACCGGGCCGCCGACGCGCGGTTCCGGTCCGGGCCTTTCGAATGCGCGCGCTCGTGCCGGGTATCCACTGCTGTGGAACTGGGCGTCGCCCAGGGACCCGTCGTCACCGGGGAGGCAAGGAGCAGTGCCCATCGACAGCATCTGGTCATACGCGCCGGACCTGGACCGCGTCCAGGAGCAGGACCTCACGGGCTACACCGTCGTCGCGAGCGACGGCACCATCGGCCACGTGGACCGACAGGCCGATCACCACGGCATGCGCCACCTCGTCGTCGACACCGGGGTGTGGGTGTTCGGCCGCAGCCTCCTGGTGCCGGTCGGCGTCGTCGCCGCCGTCCACGCCGGGGAACGCCAGGTGACGCTGGACTGCACCAGAGCCGAGGTGAAGGCGGCGCCCCGGTTCCGGACCGACAGCGAGACCATGGACCCCGCCTACCTCACCGCGGTCGGTGACTACTATCACCGGCTGCCGCCGCGCGAGAGCCCCACCGGGTGACCACCGCACGACAGGCGCGTCCCGCCGACGGCACGACGGTGGGCAGTGCCGCCGACGCGCGGGCGCACGCCGGGGCGACGGTGCCCACCGGTACGCCGAGGGCCGCACCCCGCACCACCAGGACATGATCGACCTCTCGCCCGTCGTGCCGAGCCGGTCACCGGCGCCGTCCGGCACGGCGCCGGACCGGCCGGCCTCGAGGCGCGGACGACGGGGCAGGGCGTGCGGATCGCCGTCCACGACCACAGCGACGTCGTCCCCGAGGCCGCCGACGGAACCGGCGCCCTGCCGAAGGCGCACCGCGGCAGCGGTCACGGCCGGCCCCTGGTGATCCGGCCGGCACGGGCTCACCAGGGCAGGAAGACGTGGATGTCCTTGCCCTGGTCGTCGCTGACGACGCTGACCTGGTCGCACAGCGTGTGGATCAGGTGCCAGCCGATGCCGCCACCGCCGCTGTGGGGGTGGAAGGGCCGCGGGGCCGGCTCGGTGGTGCTGGTGTCGTGCATCACCACGTGCACCCCGTCGAACGTTCTGCGCAGACGCAGCTGGAACGGGCCCGGCGCGTACTGGACCGCGTTGGCGGCCAGCTCCGTGACCACCAGCAGGATGTCGTCCCAGTGCTCGGGAGCCGACGGCGCCGACACACGGGCCAGGTCGAAGAGGAACTCCTCCGCGACCAGGCGTGCGTCCGTCACATCGTGCAGCTCCCCCGGGAAGCTGGCGATGCGGCTCGTGATGTCCTCGGCAGCCAGTGTCCTGTCCCTACGCGGCTCGCGTCCCATCTCGCCTTCCAGGCCCCGCCGTCACGGGGCGGTCGTTCTCGCTTCTGCGTGCCCTCGAACTGTGGGTTCCCGTGCGGGCGGAGCCTACGCGCCCGCATGCCCGTGCCCGGTGGGTGACAAACCCGTCACCGGCCGGCAGCGCTTCTCCGGGCCCGGCCCGACGCGGTTCCCGCCCACCGCGCGGGGCCGGACGGGCCCGGCCCTCCCCGGACGGTCAGCGGAAGACGTTGTCCGCGTCGTCGTCCCAGCCGGACGACTCGTCCACGGCCGACGTCCGTCCCGGACGCGTCCGCGACTGGTACATCGCGTCGATCTCCAGCGCGTAGCGCCGCACGATCTCGTCCCGGCGCAGCTTCATCGACGGCGTCAGCAGCCCGTTGGCCACGTCGAACGGTTCGGGCAGCACCCGGAACACCCGGATCGACTCCGAGCGCGACACGCTGCTGTTGGCCGCGGCGACCGCCCGCGCGATCTCCTCCCGCAGTGCGTTCTCCTCCCGCGCCTCCCGGGCCGGCGCGTCGCCCGGCGGGGACAGTACCGCCCGCCAGTCGTTGAGGAACTCCGGGTCCAGGGTGATCAGGGCGCCCACACACGGCCGGTTGTCACCCACGACGACGGCCTGATGGACCAGCGGGTGCATCCGCAGCCGCTGCTCCAGGGCCGTCGGCGCCACGCTCTTGCCGCTGCTCGTGATGATGACGTCCTTCTTGCGGCCGGTGATCGTGAGGTAGCCCTCGTCGTCCAGCCGCCCCAGGTCGCCCGTGGCCAGCCAGCCGCCGCGCAGCACGGCCCGGGTGGCGGCCTCGTCCCCCACGTACCCCTGGAACACCGACGGCCCGCGCACCAGGATCTCCCCGTCGTCGGCCACCCGGATCTCGGTGCCCGGCAGCGCCTGCCCGACGGTGCCGGACTTCTCCCGCCCGAACGGCTGCATCGTCACCCCGCCGCCGGTCTCGGTGAGCCCGTAGCCGTCGTGGACGTAGATGCCGATGCCCTCGTAGAAGAGGGACAGGTCGCGGTTGAGCGTCGACCCCCCGGAGGTGGCCCGCAGCACCCGGCCGCCCAGCGCGGCCCGCAGCCTGCGGTAGACCGTGCGCTCGTACAGGGCGTGCTGCAGCCGCAGGTCGAAGCCCGGCCCCGCGCCGCGGCCCAGACGCTGCCGCTCCAGCGCGGCGGCGAAGTCCCGTGCCGTGCCGGCCGCCCGCTCGAACAGGGCGCCGCGGCCCGACAGCTGTGCCGTGCGCAGGAAGTTCTTGTAGATCTTCTCCAGCAGTGAGGGGACGGCGTACAGATAGGTGGGCCGGAAGGTGCGCAGCGCCGAGGACAGGGACTCCCCGCCGATGTCGGGTTCGTGTCCCATCAGCAGCCCGCCCCGCACGCACAGCACCTGGATCATCAGGCCGTAGACGTGGGAGAAGGGCAGGAAGGCGAGGACGGCGGCCTGCTCGCCGGGGGGCGCCGCGATGTGGCCCCAGCCCGCCAGCAGGGTGTCGCTCATGAAGGCCAGCCCGCGGTGGCTCAGCGCACAGCCCAGGGCGTGGCCGGACGTGCCGGAGGTGTAGGCGACGACGGCCGTGGAGTCCGGCAGGACGATGCGGCGCATCGAGTCGACCGTGGCCGCCGGGATGGACTCGCCGCGCGCCACCAGCTGGTCCAGCGCGCCAGCGTCCAGCTGCCACACGTGCCGCAGCCCCGGCAGCGCGGCGCACACCGACCCGACGGTCATCACGCCCTGTTCGTCCTCCACCAGCACGGCCACGCAGCCGGAGTCCCGCAGGATCCACTCCACCTGTTCGCGCGCGGAGGTCGGGTAGACGGGGACGACCTCGGCGCCCACCGTCCACAGGGCGTGGCCCAGGAGGGTCCACTCGTAGCGGGTGCGCGCCATGATCGCCACCCGCATGCCGGGCGAGATCCCGGACGCCACCAGGCCCTTGGCCACGGCGACGACCTCGTCGCGGAACTCGATGGCGGTGATCCGCTCCCAGGTGGCGGAGGCCGGGTGGGCGCGACGGGCGAACATCGGCAGGGTGGGGCTCTCGGCCGCCGTCTCGAAGAGACTGTCGGCGAGGCCGCCGGTCAGGGGCGGGGCCGATGAGGGAGCGAGGGCGAGGTCGCGCATGCGCTGCTCCTGACGTGTACGGGGTGTGACTCGGCCGATGAGTACCGTCATCGGCGGTGCCTGAATGTAGCCGAGCCCGAGCGCCCCCGTGCCGGGATCGCGACAAGTGTGTCCGCACTGATGATCGCGGGACTTTCGGGGGACCCGGACGGCATGAGTTACGTCAATCCAGATCCCGAACCGGAACGCAGCACCGGCCTCGAACCGGGCGGCGGCGTGCCCCCGGGGGAGACCCCGCCCGCGGAGAGCAGCATGCCCGAGGCGGGCCCCCGGGAGACGCACAACCCGACCAAGGGCTGGGCCAAGGGCCCGCTGACCGTGATCCTCGCCGTCGCGGTGCTGATCGCGGCGTTCTTCCTGGCCTACGCCCTCATCCTCATCCTCTGACGCCCCCTTGTCCGCTCATGCGCGAGGAGCGGACCCCGTACGCCCCGCCCCCTGGGTGTGGCGCACGCACTCCGTGACGACGTCCCTCAGGCTTCCCGTGCGTTCCAGCAGGGCGCGCTGCACCCGCGCCCCGTTGCCGTCGCGCAGCAGTCGTGCGCAGCCCTCGCGGGCGCGCTCCAGGTCGCCGGTGGCCTCCAGGGCCTCGGCGACGTGGTCGAGGAGGTCGTGCACGACCGTCTCGGCCGGCATGCGGCGCATGGTCCGCGGGTGGAGCAGTTCGCCCTCCAGCCCCGACCTGGCCGCCTGCCAGGCGGCCAGCCGGAGCAGGCTGACACCGGGGTCCGCCGGCTCCCGGCCGGCCCGCCACTCGCGTGCCGCGGTCTCCACCAGCCCGCGGGCGAGGGTGGCGATCAGCGCCGCCGTCTCCGCGTGCAGACAGACGTCGGAGACGCGGAGCTCCACCGTCGGGTACCGCTCGGACAGCCGGGCGTCGAAGTAGGCCATCTTCTCGTCGAGGATGACGCCGGTGGCCACCATGTCGGCGACCCGCCGGTGGTAGCGCTCGGCCGAGCCGAACGTCTCGGTCGGACCGGCGGACGGCCAGCGCTGCCAGACCCGGCTGCGGTAGCTGCTGTACCCCGTCTCCTTGCCCTGCCAGAACGGGGAGTTCGCGCTCAGCGCCGCCAGCACCGCCAGCCAGGGCCGCAGCCGGTCCACGACCCCGACGCCCTCCTCGTCGGACTCGACGGACACGTGGACGTGGCAGCCCATGACGAGTTGTTCCCGGGTGGCGATGCCGTACTGCTCCTCCATCCACTGGTACCGCCGGTTGACGCCGACGGACGGGCTCACCGGCAGCGGTGAGGTGGCGAGGGCGGCGACGGTGCAGCCGATCTTCTCCGCGTGCCCGGCGGCCTCCTCGCGGCAGCGGACGATCTCCGCGTGCAGGCTCTCCATCGAGGACTGCGGATGCGTGGCGAACTCCAGCATCTGCTCGTGCAGTTCCTTCTCGAAGACGTCCTGCTCCGCGCCGTCCCGGGCGGCGCGGGCGAGTACCGCCGCGGACAACGCCCGTGGCTCGCCGCTCTCCGGATCGACCAGGAGGAGTTCCTCCTCCACTCCGACGGTGCGCACCTGGTGCCGCCCTTCTGTGACCTGTCGTGACGCCGAGAAGCCCTCGGCCGTACGACCCCGGATGCCCCGGTGCGGGCATCGGACACCTGGCGGCACCGCCGGACCCTCACGGGACGATCGGCGTCAGCCACACCGTCGCGAGCGGGGGGAGGGTGAGCCGTACGGTGCCGTCCTCGGGCTTGACCGGGTCGGGGTTCGTGACGTCCCCGCCGCCGTAGTGCGCGGCATCGGTGTTGAGGACCTCCTGCCAGGCGATCACGTCGTCGCCGACGGTGAGCGGGTAGTCGTGCCGGACCACGGGGGAGAAGTTCGACACCGCGAGCAGCGGCCGGCCCCCGGCGTCGTACCGCAGGAACGCGAAGACGTTGTCGTCGGCCGCGTCGACCGCCACCCAGCGGAAGCCGGACGGGTCGGTGTCGCGCTGCCACAGCGCAGGGGTCGCCCGGTAGCGGGTGTTGAGGTCGCGCACCAGGTCCCGCACCCCGCGGTGGTCGCCCGCGGAGTGGTACCCGTCGTCGAGCAGCCACCACTCCGGGCCGGTCTTCTCGGACCACTCGGCACCCTGCGCGAACTCCTGCCCCATGAACAGCAGTTGCTTGCCGGGGTGGGCCCACATGAAACCGAGGTAGGCCCGCACGTTCGCGCGCCGCTGCCACCAGTCGCCCGGCATCTTCGACACCAGCGCCTGCTTGCCGTGCACCACCTCGTCGTGCGAGACGGGCAGCACGTAGTTCTCGCTGTAGGCGTACACCATCGCGAACGTCATCTCGTGGTGGTGGTACTTGCGGTGCACCGGCTCGTGGGAGACGTACTCCAGCGAGTCGTGCATCCAGCCCATGTTCCACTTGAAGCCGAACCCGAGGCCGCCGGTGTCGGTGGGCCGGGTCACCCCGCCCCACGCCGTGGACTCCTCCGCGATGGTCACCACCCCGGGGCAGCGCCGGTAGACGGTCGCGTTCATCTCCTGCAGGAACGCCATCGCCGCCAGGTCCTCCCGGCCGCCGTACGCGTTGGGCTCCCAGCCGCCGTCCTCGCGCGAGTAGTCCAGGTAGAGCATGGAGGCCACCGCGTCCACCCGCAGCCCGTCGATGTGGAACTCCTGGCACCAGTAGACGGCGTTCGCGACCAGGAAGTTGCGCACCTCGGTGCGGGCGAAGTCGAAGGTGTACGTCCCCCAGTCGGGGTGCTCCGCGCGCCGGGAGTCCCCGGGCTCGTACAGCGGGTCCCCGTCGAACCGGGCCAGCGCCCAGTCGTCCTTCGGGAAGTGCGCCGGCACCCAGTCCATGATCACGCCGATGCCGGCCCGGTGCAGCGCGTCGACCAGGTACCTGAAGTCGTCCGGGGCGCCCAGGCGCGCGGTCGGCGCGTAGAACCCGGTGACCTGGTAGCCCCAGGACGGCCCGAAGGGGTGCTCGGCGACCGGCATCAGCTCCACGTGGGTGAAGCCGAGGTCCTTGACGTAGGCCGGGAGCTGTTCGGCGAGTTCGCGGTACGTCAGTCCGGGCCGCCAGGACGGCAGGTGCACCTCGTAGACGGAGAACGGCGCCTCGTGCACGGGCGTCGCCGCCCGCCGCGCGAACCAGTCGGCGTCGCCCCACTCGTAGTGCGAGGCGGTCACGACGGACGCCGTGTTCGGCGGCGCCTCCGTGCGCCGCGCCATCGGGTCGGCCTTGAGGAACCGGTGCCCGTAGCGGGAATGGATCTCGAACTTGTAGCAGGTGCCCTCCCCGACACCGGGCAGGAACAGCTCCCACACCCCGGACGAGCCCAGCGAGCGCATCGGGAACGCCGTGCCGTCCCAGTGGGTGAAGTCGGCGGCGACCCTCACCCCCTGCGCGTTGGGCGCCCACACCGTGAAGCGGGTGCCGGTGACGCCCTGGTGGGTCATGGGGTGCGCGCCGAGCGCCGTCCACAGCTCCTCGTGCCGGCCCTCGCCGATCAGGTGCAGGTCGAACTCGCCGAGGGCGGGCAGGAACCGGTACGGGTCGTGCGTCTCGACGGCCTTGTCGTCGCCGTAGGCCACCGTCAGCGTGTACGCGGGGATCGCGTCCAGCGGCAGCACGACGGAGAACAGGCCGTCGCCCTCCGAGACGAGCGGGGTGCGGGCGCCGTCGACGACCACGCACACCTCACGGGCGAAGGGGCGCAGCGCCCGGAAGGCGATCCCGCCGGGCACCGGATGGGCGCCGAGCAGCGCGTGCGGATCGTGGTGGGCGCCCGCCAGCAGGCGCCCCCGGTCGGTCGGGTCGAGGGCGGGTGCGGCGCCGGGGGGCGCGGCGGACGGGACGGGCCCGGCCGACTCGGGAAGCGGGGTGTCACGCAGGGCCACGGCTTCAGTCTCCTCTCACGGCGAGGCGCTCGATCGCCGCCATGGGTACGGGCAGCCAGTCGGGTCGGTGCCGGGCCTCGTACAGCACCTCGTACACGGCCCGGTCCGTCTCGTAGGCGCGGAGCAGGCCGTGCTTCTTGCGCGGGTCCCAGCCGGCGCGGGCGGCGTAGCCCGCGCAGTAGGCCTCACGGCAGCGGCGCGCCCACTCCGGGCGCCAGGGGCGGCGCTGGCGGGCGGCGTAGTCGAAGGAGCGCAGCATCCCGGCGATGTCCCGCACGGGGGAGTGGGCGCTGCGCCGTTCGGAGAGCGGCCGGGACGGCTCGCCCTCGAAGTCGATGACGAACCACTCGCGCCCCGCCCGCAGCACCTGCCCCAGGTGCAGGTCGCCGTGGACGCGCTGGGCGGGCGGCCCGGCGTCGCAGGTGGCCAGGGCGGCGAAGGCGGTCCGCAGCCCCGGCACGAACGGCTGGAGCGCGGGGACGGCGTGCGCCGCGGCGGTCAGCCGCTCGGTCATCGCCGCCGCCGTCCGCCCGTTCTCGCCCGGCGCGCCGATGGGGAACGCCGAGGACAGCGCCAGGTGGACGTCGGCCGTGGCCCGGCCGAGGGCGTGCGACTGCGCGGTGAAGTCGTCACCGGCGGCGAGCGCGTCGAGGGCCAGCGTCCAGCCGTCGGAGGCGTTGCGCAGGTACGGCTGGAGCACACCGAGCGTCGCCTTGAACGGATGCGTGGTGTGGAACCAGGCCACCGGGGCGGGCACCCGGTGACAGCCCTGCAGGGCCAGCGCACCCGGCACCTCCAGGTCCGGATTGACCCCGGGCTGGATGCGCCGGAACACCTTCAGGATGTACTCGTCGCCGTACACCAGCGAGGAGTTGGACTGTTCGGCGGTCATCAGGCGCGGCACCAGACCGGCGGGCACCTGCTGGGACCCGTCGTCCTCGAAGCGCAGTGGGCCCGCCGCACCGGGGTGGCGCAGCCGTTCCAGGAACAGCTGGGCGGCGCGCGGGTCGTGGAGGGCGTCGTAGACCGTCAGTCCGGCCAGCAGGCCGGCCGGCACCCTGCCGATGAGTGCCTTCTTGCCGAGCCGCGGCGAGGGGTGCTCCCGTACGCCGAGGAGGAGCTGGTAGCAGTCACCGGCCGGGGGCGTGCCGCCGGGAGCGGGCACGCTTCCGTGACCGGCGTGCACCAGTACGTGCAGACAGCCCGGGAACAGCTCGGTCATCGACAGCACGCCCAGGTCGGTGACGGGCCGGTCCTTGCCGGCGAACCAGCGCTGCAGCGGCAGCCACTCGCGCAGCAGCCCGGTGAGCGACTCCATGGGCTCGGCGGGCGCGCTTCGCGGCCGCAGGAACGCGGTCTTCGTCATGGTGACGCCTCCTCTCCCCGGCACACGCTCACAGTCGTCGGCCGATGCGGGACGCGACTCGGGTGAGCCGGAACCAGTAGAAGCCGTGGCCCCCGAGGGTCAGCAGATACGGCAGTTCGCCGACGGCCGGGAAGCGCACCCCGCCGAACAGCTCGACCG